>CAZVEL010000248.1:0-4505 GCA_964626305.1 uncultured Treponema sp.
AATGTCCTTGATCAGGGTTGTTTTCATGGAGAAAACAGTATCATGTTTCACCTGGAGCGTCAAAGGGGCCAGGGGTAAAAAAAATGATAAATATGCAAAAAAACGTATAAATATACATTACGAGAAAAAGCATCTTTTTTTGCTTTTTGCCTTGATATTTGCTTGTATGAAATACTACTTTTCATGTATAAATATACGTAGATTGTTTCCAGGAGGGAAAAAATATGCGATTTGATTCGAAAAGAACTTCTTTACTTGACGAGCTTTCTCTTCTTGCTGAACAGCATGGGTATATAAACCCGGAATTGTACGCAAAGTATGACGTCAAACGCGGTCTCCGCGATAGTGACGGCAAGGGAGTCCTTGTCGGTCTGACCGGAATAGGTAATGTCTATGGGTACGATACAACAACCGACAAACCGGTTCCCATACCCGGCAAGCTTATTTACCGGGGCTATGATGTGGAAGACATAATCAGGGATGTTGAAGCAAGTGAAATGTTCGGATACGAGCAGGTTGCCTATCTTCTTCTTTTCGGAGAGCTTCCCAATGCTTCCCAGCTGGACGAGTTTGATGCAGTGCTTGGCGAATTCCGCGAGCTTCCCAATAATTTCGTTGAAGACATGATTCTCAAGTCACCCTCATCGGATATCATGAACAAGCTTGCCCGTTCGGTTCTTGTTTCCTATTCATACGATCCGAATCCCGAAGATATTTCGGTCAAGAATGTTCTGCTGCAGTGTGTCCAGCTTATCGCACGGTTCCCGGCAATGGTTGCGTACGGGTATCAGGCCAAGCGGCGGAACTACGACGGAAAGAGCATGTATCTGCACAATCCGCTTCCGAATCTTTCAACGGCGGAGAATTTTCTCAGAATGATCCGGGCCGATAAGAACTATGACAAGCTTGAAGCTGAATTGCTGGACCTTGCCCTTATCCTGCATGCAGAACACGGTGGAGGAAACAATTCTTCCCTGACCGTACATGTTGTTTCTTCTGCCGATACCGATACGTACTCCGCTATCGGTGCTGCCGTTGGTTCACTCAAGGGCCGGCGGCATGGTGGGGCTAACATCAAGGTTATCCAGATGATGCAGGAGATCAAGGAAAACGTCCAGGAATGGAGCAATGAGCGTGAACTCGGTGATTATCTCAGAAAGCTTTTACGAAAAGAAGCCGGTGATCACAGTGGACTTGTTTATGGACAGGGACATGCGGTGTATACCGTTTCCGATCCCCGTGCAACCCTGCTCAGGGAAAAAGCCCGGGGACTTGCTGAGGTTAAGGGCTTTATGGAAGAGTTCGAGTTGTATTGTCTTATCGAGAAGATCTTCCCCAACATATTTTATGAGGAAAAGGGGAGCGACAAGCGAATTTGTACTAATGTCGATTTCTATTCGGGGTTTGTATATTCCATGCTCGGTATTCCACCGGAGCTGTTTACCCCGATATTTGCCATATCCCGTATGGCGGGATGGGCTGCTCACCGCTTGGAGGAAATAATTTCCGGAGGAAGAATTTACCGCCCGGCTTTCAAGCAGGTCGGGGAATTACGAGACTACGTGCAAATGAAAAACCGAAAATAGCTAGAAAACCGGGAACGATTAAGTTCCCGGTTTTTTTTATTCGTCTTCCGCCTGTTGCTTTATGAACTCTTTGGCCGCGGCAATTACATCGTCCGCTATCTTTCCTGATATCGGGCTGTAATGGTCAAAAGTCATTTCAAAAGAACCGGTCCCGCTGGTCATTGACCGGAGATCAATGGCGTATCTGAGCAGCTCATGATGAGGAACCTGGGCCCGTATTTCTTCAATGCCGCCGCCCAGACTTGCCTGTCCGAGTATGTGTCCGCGGCGTCCGGAAAGATCGCTCATGATGTCTCCAAGATAGTTCATGTCGACATAAACGGTAAGGCTCATGATAGGCTCAAGAAGAATGGGACCGGCATTCCGCATGGCATCCCGGAACGCATTTCTCGAGGCAATCTTGAAGGCCATTTCGGAAGAATCAACCGGGTGTTCTTTCCCGTCCAGAACTGTAACGCCCACATCCACGACAGGATATCCGGCGAGTACACCGTTCTCCATGGCTTCTTTCACCCCTTTTTCCACACCAGGAATGTATCCCTTGGAGATTGCTCCACCGAATACGGCATTAGTAAAGGTATAATCCCCGCCACGCTCAAGCGCCTCTATTGAAAGTACTACCCGTGCGTACTGACCGTGACCCCCGGATTGTTTCTTGTGTGTGTACTCGGCCTGTGCTTTACGCTGAACGGTTTCTCGGTAAGCGATGCGGGGTACCTCGGTTTGTATTTCCATTTTTGTCTGGGCTTTAATGCGGTTAAGTACAATACTGATATGAAGATCACCCATTCCTGAAAGCACGCTCTGTTTTGTTTCCGCGTTGTAGGCGAACATGAGCGTCATGTCTTCTTCGCAGGCACGGGTGAGCATTTCACCAAGCTTGTCCTCGTCCTTTTTATCACTGGCTGAAACCGCCATTGAATAGACGGGATTTGGTGTCCTGAGAGGAATAAAGGGGACCGTATCAGACGAGAGGGCAAGGGTGTCATTTGTTTTTGCAAAGGGCATTTTCCCGGCAACCCCTACATCTCCGGCAGCGAGCTCCCGGGTATCTACCAGCTTTTTACCAACAACGCGGTAGAGTTTTCCAACCTTTTCCTTTTTATTTTCGGTTACATTGAATACCTCGGTGTCCGCGGTAAATTTTCCGGTAATAACCTTGAGGTAAGACAGTTTTCCCGAGAACTGGTCGTTGGAGGTTTTAAGAACAAGGGCCGAGAGCGGCGCGTCCGGATCAATCTTGACGGTTGATTTTGTTTCATCTTCAGAAACCAGTGATTCAAGTGCACCGGTTGGCGGGGGTACAATATCGGTGAAAAAATCGAGCAGGGAGGTTATACCGGCACCGGTCGCTGCACAACCGCAGAATGCCGGAACAATACGATTGTCTTGTATTGCAAGCCGTAATCCATATTCCATGTCCTCGTCCGATAGACCGGCTTCGTCGATAAATTTGACAAGAAGATATTCATCACCTTCCGCTGCGGCGCCAGCCAGAACTTCACGGGCCCGAGCAAGTTCATCAGTATATTCGTCGGGAACCGGGATTTCTTTCTCCTTATCGTCTCCCGCTTCATAGGCTTTTCCGGTCAGTACATTGATTACACCGCGGAATGTTCCTCCGCTTACCATTGGTATGGTAACGGGACATACTTCAACATTGAACTGTTCGTGTACATCGCGAATGCTCTTGTCAAAGTCGGCACGTTCGTCGTCCATGTGACTGATAAACAGCACGCGTGCCTTGTTTCTCCGGTCAAGATTCCGCCAGAGTTTGATTGTTTCTATCTGGACACCGGAGCGGGCATCGATAAGCATAACCGCAAGTTCTGATGCACGGAATGCGGTTGTTACCTCTCCCACGAAGTCCGACGAGCCGGGAGTGTCCCAGACATTGATGAGAGTATTTTTCCACGGAAGATGTACCAGAGATGAATATATTGAAATTTTCCGGTCTATTTCTTCGGGAGTATAGTCACTGACCGTTTTCCCGGTATCAACAGTTTCAGCTTTCTGAATTACACCGGCAGCAAGCAGTAATTGCTCAACAAGGGTGGTCTTGCCGGTTTGTCCATGCCCGGCAACAGTAATGGTGCGAACCAGATCCGTTGCATATTCCATTTAGAACGCCTCCTGTAGGTTACCTGTGTGAAAAAATCTTCCTATTATCGTAAGTTCTATCTTTATGTATTGTCAAGAAAATAATATGAAGCTACTATTGTAGTATGGATGCACAGCGTAAAAACATTCAGAATTTGACAGAACTTCTCGACGAAAAGCGTAACGAGCTTACCGATCTGTACCGCCGTTTTGGAGAAAAACTGCTTCAGGATGCGGCATCTTCGGATGACCTTGGTCTTGTACTTGGACGAGAACGTGTTGATACCTGGAAATCTCTCATGGATTCCCGTGAAAATGACACCCGGGCTATTCTTGAAATAAAGGATGTGCTTGCCCGCAGCCAGGAACTTCGTCAGTTTCATCAGGAAATTGAAAAAAACCGTTCGGATATTGATGAAGACTATCAGCAAATGCTGGAAAAACTTGGACATGCCTGTTATGAGCGCTATTCAAGCGGTAATTCCGCATCACTTGCCGAGATTTGGGAAAAAGCCTCGGCGGATGGAGCCAGTATTGTGGCTCTTGAGAATAAACGGGACAAACTTCAGGAAGAATTGAACAATGCCGGAGTTCTTCAGCGCATGATGCTCCAGATGAAGCTCTCTGCGGTTGTGAAGAATATAAAACAGCATCATGACCGGATGATGAAAATACTTGCCGCAGGTGCACGTCGTCTGGTAGATGAGGGAATTCTGGAAAAACAGCTGGAATCGGGTGAACTGGATGATCAGTTTGAGCGGATCATGATGTCAATCAGGGATACCCTGGGTCGTCAGCGTGATCTTGATGAACGGCAGG
>CAZVEL010000249.1:0-3661 GCA_964626305.1 uncultured Treponema sp.
AGCGCGAGACTTGTCACGGACGCCACAAAGCCGAACAGGGGTGGCAGGAAGGTGGTGCCGATGTACGCGAAGGCCATCTGCACGCCCATGACCGACTGCGCGTGGGTACTGCCGAAGCGCACCGGTGTTTCGTGGAGCATGCAGGGGAATATGGGCGCACAGCCGAATCCCACGAGCAGGAACCCGGCAAGCGTCGCGGCAACCGGAAGCGACGCGATCATGAGGATGACGCCGGCGATAATGATGACCGCCCCGCCCCGGATAAGGTTGTTGTTGCTGATTTTGAATGTGGCAAACCCGGTGAGAAAGCGCCCGGCGGTAATGCTCGCGAAAAACGCCGAAACCCATGACGCGGCGGCGGCCGGTTCAAAACCCTTGACCGCGACAAGATAGGTTCCGCCCCACAATCCCATGGACGCCTCGATGCCGCAGTAGAACAGAAAGGTGACGAGGGCAAAGGGTACGCCGCGCATGCTGACGACCCGGGCGAGGGACGGGTGTTCTACCGACGAATCCGCCGGCGCGACACCCGAACGGGCGGCAACTTTTTTCCACAGCGGAATTGAAACAATGAGGACGACAACGAGCACCCACTGGAACACACCAATCGAAAGATAACCTGTCCGCCAGGAAAAATTGTTCCGCAGCAACAGGGCAAGAAGAAGCGGCCCCGAAAGCGCACCGACACCCCAGAAGCTGTGCAGCCAGCTCATGTGCCGCGACTCGTAATGCTCAGCCACAAAGGCGTTAAGCCCGGCGTCAACCGAGCCGGCACCGAGACCGAGCGGAATGGCGGCAGCGATGAGCCACCAGAACGACGGGAGCAGGCCGAACCCGAGAAGCGCGAGCGCGGTCAGGCCGACACTGAACGCGGTAACCTTCCCGGTACCAAACCGGCGCAGCACCCGTCCCGAATTCATGCTCGAGACAATCGTACCGCCGGCGATGATAACCTGCAGGATTCCGGCAAAGCTGACCGGAACCGCGAATCCCGGCCGCATGGCGGGCCAGGCGGCACCGAGAAGCGCGTCCGGTAATCCCAGACTGATAAACGCAACGTAGATAAGTACAAGTAATACAGTAGCCATGAAATCTCCTTGACCGGAAATCAGTATATCATACACTCTTCTGCCTTATCATACAAAACCACATATACTGTCAGCAACAGGAGGAAGACGATGCACTACCTGATCATCTACACACATCCGAAAAAAGAAAGTCTTAATGCGTCAATACGGGATATCGTTCTCGCCCAACTTGCTGAACGGAACGAGACGGTGAAAATAATCGATCTCTATGCCGACGCCTACGACCCCGTCCTCCGCCCCGATTCCCGCAAGAGTCTCCCCCGTACCCCGCCGACACCCCGCACGGCAGAGTATCGTCAGCTTCTGCTCGACTCGCACACCATCATCTGCATTCACCCCACCTGGTGGGGCCGTCCGCCGGCCATCTTTCTCGGCTTTTGCGATCAGGTGTTCGGCGCGGGCTTTGCATATGAAAAATCCCGCAAAACACAACTGCCGAAACCCTTTCTCCGGGGAAAACGGGCGTATGTCATTACCACACTCGGCGGCCCGCCGGTCGTATCCCGCCTATTCACCGGCGACACACACCGTATTCTCTTAAAAAGGCTCCTCTTCGCATTTTGCGGCATCCGTCCCACCCGATTTCTCGAAGTCTACTCGGCAGAAACCATGACGCCGGAACGCTTTACCCGCCTCGAAAAGAAACTGCGCAGGGTTATCCGTTAGAAGATCGCCCGGAAACCTCTTTCAACATCGCGAAAGAAACTGTTGCACCATCGCGCTAACAGAATCAGAATCTTCAAGATACGCAAGATGCCCGCATCCGGGAATAACAGTTCTTTCTGAATCCGGAATCCGGTCATGGATGATCCCCGACTGGGCATGCACATCGGGAATGTCATCCTCACCAACCAGAGTATGTACCGGGACGCGAATACCGGAAAGCAATGCGGTATCAAGCGGATCCATGGAACCCATTAATCGGGGATCATGGGTGAGATTCTTGTAATTCCGCGTTAGCGTTTCTACCAAAACTGCCTGTGCGCCATCATTACCGCAAGACACCAGATACCGGTCTTCGCTCCATAACCGGATACACTCGGAGACATCGCCCCGTTCGATCAGGGGTAAATAGTTCCGGTAATTCCGCCCAAGGAAGTGACCGGATCCGGGGTATCCGGACATAACGGCACCGATCAGGAAAAGGCCCTTCACTCTTTCAGGATAGCGAAGTGTAAAATCGATCCCGAGACCCCCGCCCATCGAACAGCCAATCAGAACCGCCGGAGCAAGAGCAAGGGCATCGAAAAGGCAAACCAGATCATCCATATTGGAATATGGAGCAACGGGAGTATCAGAATGACCAAATCCCCGCCGGTCATAAAGAACAACTTCAGTATGTACTGCCAGCCGTTCGGCAAGCGGAATCCATACACTGCTGTCGAGCAGCCCGTCATGAAGAATCACCACGGGCATACCGGACCCGAAACGCTCGTAGTAGAGCGTCCCCTGTTCAAGAGATATACATGCCATAAGAAGCTCCTACATCCTCTGACTCAACAACCCGCACTCGGTGCAGTACCAGACGAGGTTCCCCCGGCTTATCCGGGGAATGCGGACATCGACATTCCATTCCGGGTAGAGTTTTTTCATGATGACCGTATCGGCGTTCAAAAACGCGATAAAGGAAATATGATGCTCCCGGGTCATGGGATGATCCGTGGTAATGTAATAATCATTTTCAACCGTTTCCACCCGTAGCCGGTCCGGTTCGGCGGCTTCAACCGCCTCGAGCGGAGCCAGTTTTTTCCCGCAACAGATTGTTTCAACAATTTTGGTAGCAGTACTAAGTGCCCCACATGTCGGACACACGTAAAACTTCAATTTTTTCATGTTCACTCCCTTGTCATCCTCTATACCGAGGTCCCCTTCCAGAAGGCAGTCAACCGAAATACCGAATACCCGGGCCAGGTGCGGCAGCGTCGAAAGGTCCGGACAGCCGAGTCCGCGTTCCCACTTCGAAATAGCCTTGTCGCTCACATGAATGAGATCGGCAAGCCCCTGTTGAGTTAATCCCGCTTCCCGGCGGAGGGTAAAAATCAATGTTCCGGTCTTCCTGCAATCCATAGTTCGTTACCTCGCTTACATTGGGAGTGTAGTGGCCACGGGGGAAAAGAACAATAAACGCTCCGTAGAGTTTTTTTCAACTCGTCTTTCTTCTAATTCTGCGGTCAACCAGCATCAATACAAGTGCAAAAAAGAGATATGCCGGTGCAACTATAAAACTCGCCCGTAATCCCCACCGATCTCCGATGACACCCATGATAAAAGTTGCTGAATTGAAACCGGGAAGCCCGAAACAGGAAAGGAAAATCATGAGAATGGTTGGATCAACCTTGAGCTGGGAGCCCGCATACGACTGGATACTCGGCCAGAGCGTGGCGATACAGAGACCGATAACCATCAGAAATACATACAGGGTTGGCAGATTCCGGATGAAGAAGAATCCGCCGCTAACCACCACACCACAAAGAAGAGAAGTGATAACGAGACGACGGCGGCCGATCCTTCCGGCGATACGGCTCGACGAAAACCGTCCGATGGCCATACCCACTGCGAATCACTGCTGCAGA
>CAZVEL010000250.1:0-2007 GCA_964626305.1 uncultured Treponema sp.
CTTGTTGCCCGCCTCCGATACCCAGGGGTGATCCATTGCCAGGCGGTCTTTTCCCATTTTGTTGGCGGAAATCGAGGCACAGACGGCCGGGTTGCTCCCGAATGCCGCCAACGCGGCGCGATTCGCAAAGTCCAGCTGGGTTTTTACCGGCTGGATAACCACGGTTGCCTCGGCGCCTGCTTCAAGTGCGGCCCGGTAGAGTGCCATGCTTATTTCATGCACGTCGCCGTCGGGATTGGTAAGAATAAGGAACTGTTCATCCGGAGAAAGGGCAAGAACCTGTGTAACAACAGTTTCCGCCGCCTGTTTGAGTGTGGTGGTGTTCATAGGTAAAAATGTAGCTCTCCCCGTATGAAAAGTCAAACCGCTCTGGTATACTGCCCGGGTAATGAATATTGTGTTATTCGATTCGGGAGACCGCTTCTTCAGTACAGACGAACGGTATCGGCATATAACGAACATCCTCGGGAAAGGTGAAGGCGACCGCTTTTACGCGGGTCGTATCAATGGCCCTGCAGGAGCCGCGCATATTACTCACTGTGACGCATCAGTCCTGATTTTCGAGTTTATGGAGCAGGAGCCATTCCGGCCGCTCCATCCGGTGAGAATGCTTATCGGATTTCCCCGACCGATCCAGCTGAAACGGTTGCTGCGCGATCTCGCGAGTCTCGGAGCCGGCGAGATCATTCTTGCGGGAACGGATCTTGGCGAAAAATCCTATCGGGAATCTCGCCTTGCAGATCCTGACATCGCCCGCAAAAATATTCTGGACGGCTGCATTCAGGCAGGGAGAACGGCGGTTCCCGAATTGACCATGACCGCTTCGGTGGACGACGCGCTCCGGTTTTGTGGAAACGGAGCTGACGAACGAATTGTTCTCGACATTAATCCGGACGCCCAACCGCTATCACGGCGGGATCTTTCCGCGGTGAGGACCGGAAGGCCGCTGGTGCTCGCAATCGGCAGCGAACGTGGCTGGAGCGACCGGGAGCGTGCTCTGTTCAATACGAATACATTTACTCCCTGCTCACTCGGGAGCAGAATACTCCGTACCGAAACTGCGGCTACGGCGGCACTTGCCGTGGCTCTTGCCGGCGCGGGCTTGCTGGAAGGATGATATATGAATCAGGATCAGATAAAAGACCTGCTGCTTTCTGTTGAAGAAACCTCGCTCGAGTTTTCGGTAACCTTTACCGGGAAAAAGAGCAAGAAGGTGAACGGGCTGTACAAGCCGGACACCCATGAGATACTTCTCCACAACAAAAATTTCATAAACGAGATGCAGCTGATTTATACAGCCATTCACGAGTACGCGCACCATCTACAATGTGAAGCTGACGGCGTACTGCGTTCCACACGGTCACATTCATCGGTATTCTGGGCGCGATTTCACCGTCTCCTGGAAAAGGCGGAAACGATGGGCCTCTACCGGTTCGATGTTGAAGGATCCCCCGAACTGGCCGCCCTGACCGCGGAAATTCGCGAGAAGTACCTTGCGGAGAACGGCCGACTCATGAAGGAGCTCGGAAAGCTTTTGGCGAAGGCACATGAATTGTGCGAAGAAGCGGGACTTCGTTACGAGGATTACATTGACCGTGTTCTCTGTCTGCCCCGCACCGCGGCAAAAACAGCCGTGAAAGTGGGCGCTCTCGATATAAATTCCTCCATGGGCTATGAAAGCATGAAAATTGTAGCCGCACAGACAACGCCGGAAAAACGTGCAGCTGCGGAAGAACAGTTTGCCGCGCGCAAGAGTCCCGATCTGGTAAAAACGGAGCTGGCCCGTCGTCTAGAAGCCGAAGATCCGGTTGAGCGGCTGGCCCGGGAAAAAATTCGTCTTGAGAAGACGATAGCCTCCCTGACCGCGCGCCTGGAACAGGTAGAGAAGAGCCTCCAGAACGCCCATTAATCACCCCTGACTGCTGTTGACGGTTTGTCTTGATACCCGACGGTTTGCGGCCTGACCGGGACGCTGCGGCCGGCGGTTTTGCTTGAGTTCCGTCTCTT
>CAZVEL010000251.1:0-2446 GCA_964626305.1 uncultured Treponema sp.
CAGGCCTCGACTTTCTCCGCGTCCGGTGTTTCTTCAGAACCGGTAAAACCCCATACCGCCGGGGTTCCGTTCCGTTCCAGAAGCCACTCCGTCGCTCCATCCGTGCCGCGGAACTCCGCTCGTTCGATATCTGAACTCTGCAGGGTATACACCGTCTTGTCACGCATGCTGTCCACCGAACGGTCAAAGGTATCACTGAGATTGCCCGAAACAAGATAGACATCGTTTGCCGCATCAATTTGGCAGTAGGTTTGGAGCGCGTTTGATGAAACCTTGCCCGCATGGAGTGTACGCAGTTTCTTCCCGGAGGCAAAGGCGGTAATCGTAAGAGGGGAAGCAAACCCGAAATCACCGCTTTCCGGATTACCGGAAACCCGTCCCGGTGCGCGAACCGTTTCAAGGGCGGAAACCATGGCGCTCACGGCCGAACGATCAGCGGGATACCGCTCATCGTTGATCACCCAGCCATCACCATCCCGGACAAGACGGACAAAACCGGCCTGTCCACCGGATACTTCAATGGTATCGGGCTTGGTCTCAAGAACAAATTCCCTGACCCCGGCAGGACGGCCCAGAGAAAGCTGTAGAATGTATACCAGCGCCAAAATGACTATGGCGGAAAGAAGGACTGTTTTTCGTACCGGAAGATGCATCATGCCGCGCCTCCTTTTTCTCCCTGATATTTTTTACGTATTTTTTCCCTGCGGCGCACCCGCAATCGCCATGCTGCAAAGCCCACCAGCGCGGCAAGGAACGGGACACCGTAGAGGTTCACAGCCCGCACGGCCGAACGTACCGCGGGTGTTGTCTCGTCAAGAAGCTCAAGGGACAGACCCTTGGTCCTCATTTCCGCGAAATCTCCACGACCGTTCAGATAATCGATGGCATTGCGGACAAAGATTGATACGGGCTGTTTACCCTCCTCATCCATGACCATGGGTGTTGTAATGGCAGAGGTTCCCGTAACCAAAAGTTTGCCCGGCTGAATGCTCTTCGAAAGATGCGAACTTGCCGAAAGCGGAGAATCCGGATTTTCGTCGTCCCCGTCCAAGGATGAAGGCGGTGCGGTAAAGGCACTGTCAAAGATTCCTTCAACCAGTACGGACAGATGTTGTGGCTCCATGGTGTCTTCCGCGGGAGGCGGCATGGACCGGGGATCCAGAGTTATACGATCCGACATGAGCCAGGACTGCGGGGAAGAGGTCGCAAGCGGGGTGGCAATCCGGTCACTTTCCTGTTCATCAAGGGTAATGTTCACCGAGGCGGCCTGCAAAAAGAGCACAAAGGCAAGATCGCTGGAAACCGGATGGTCCTGATTCATGCCTTCGCGATCAACAAGCGGCACATAATAGAGTGGAACCTTTCCCATGCCGCGCTGTTGCGTTTCATAGCACTTCTTGTCCAGCACATAGTTCTTCCCCACGGAAACACCGTAGTTTTCCAGAAGTGAATCCAGCCCGGTGGTTACCGGTACGAATTGTGCCGTGCCCCCGTACTGCTGATTCTGATCGCTAAGTTCCATGAAAGAATCAACCAGGAGGAAAAGAGACCCGCCCCGGAGCAGGAACTGGTCCAGCGCGTACCGGGCCTTTTCGTCAAAGGCATTCTTCGGTCCATTGATCATGAGCATGGAAACATGCGAAGGAACCGAACCGGAAGAAAGATCAACCGGCTCAAAGGTGTAGGTGTCGGCAACCAGCTGGTTAAGACGTCCGGCCCCCGCGCGGGCGTCTTCCAGTGAATGCTCTCCGTGGCCTGTCGCGTATCCAATGGTTACCGAATTGTCCATGAGTGAACGGATCTCCTCGGCGAGACGATCGTCCAGGCGGTCAAGTCCGGTGATCACATACGAGCCGAATGCCTGGGCCAGGTTCAGCGGCACCGTACGAAAACGGTCGCCATGTTCAAGCACTATGCCAAGCAGCCCCGCGCCAGCTTCTTCTCCTTCTCCATCAGCGTTCCAGTTGATCTTCATGACACCGTAGCGCTCGGCAATTTCGTCCACCGTGGACGGTTCAACCGGATTCACCCGCTGCCATTCAATCATGCCCTTGTTCCGGCGGTTGAGCCGGTTGTAGGCCTCATGAACGGTACGCTCAACCTGGTTGAATCCTGAAAGACCGAGCGTCCCCAGTTTATCTGTTGCGTACAGGGTCATGCGGATCTTCGAATCGAGGCCGGCAAGAGAATTGGTCAGCGCGACCATCTTTCCCATCGCCGTGGTAAGACGGTACTCAAGACCATCGGTCGTGGTAAGATTGTCGAGTACCTCGATACGGTCACTATACGTAAGAACAATCCCCATCCAGGCGTTTTTATAGCCCACTTCGGTATCTTTTACTTCCCGAATCTGTACCATGCCTATACCGTAGGATTCGGCGGTTTCGCGGTTCTCCGGCTTTTCCATATCAAAAAATTCATAGGAAAAATTTTGGTTCGCCGCTCC
>CAZVEL010000252.1:0-7563 GCA_964626305.1 uncultured Treponema sp.
GATGATGATGGAAAAAAATACAATAGCCGCACGCTTTGCCGAAGTACGCGCCGGATCAGGCCTCTCGAAACGTGCCTTTGCCGAAAGCCTCGGTATACACCCCATGGTCGCCGGGGACATAGAACTCGGCAAACGTGACCCCTCCCGCGATGTCCTCATCCGCCTTGCCCGCGTCTACAGCGTTGACATCACCTGGCTCCTGACCGGGGAGCGTATTGCTCTGTCCCCTGCGAGCCAAAACGCTCGCGCGACGGTTCCGGTCCGGCTGATCCGCCAGGAAGCCGCCGCCGGCCGGGGCATCGAAATAGACGACTACGCCGAAAGCGCCGAAATACAGGTTCCTCCCTCGTTCATATCCCCGTACCGCAGCGAGCGCGTCCGCGCCGTCTACGTCCGCGGCGACTCCATGACCGGCGCCGGTCTCGATGACGGAGACATCGTCTTTTTTACGGTTGATGAACGGAGCGGTACGGGAATTTTTGTGGTGTCGGTTGAATCGGCGCTGCTCGTAAAACGGGTGGATGTTGACCACGCAAAAAAAAGCGTAACCCTCATCAGCGAAAACCCCCAATACGCACCGCGCGTACTTTCCGGCGCCGATCTCGACCGCTTCAGTATTGAAGGCCGCGTCCTCGCCTCAATCCACCGGCATTAAGCGTGCGGAGAAGCGCGCTGGAACCCCCGCGGAGGTGCGAGCAGACTTTTTGCGGGCGGGACCCCCCGCGCGGGCCTGTTTGGTTTTGTGTTAGTTGGAACCCCCGCGGTTAGCGGCTCCGGGATTCTTTGATTCTTTTTCCGATCGTCCACTGTGCGAATAGTGCCCCATTTTTCTGATTTTTCGTGTACTCAATCGTTACATTCGCCCGATACCAGAAATTCACCGGAAACGGAGTTTTCGGTAATTTTTTTGTTCCCGGACAAACCATCTTCGTCAGATTATCAGCCCAGTCTCCGGCATAGCCAAGGATAAAGCCCGCGGTACGCGGAAGTGGAGGGTACCCGGGGAGTGTAAGCCCGACGGGGGACAGAGCTTGGCGATTATGCGTAAAATTACACGGATGGAGTATCCATCCCGACTCCGTAACAAGCCCTTCGAGTTCCGGAGCGAAAGAATCAGGTATATCCGGACAGGGACAAAGCGGCGGAATGATGGAAAAAGGAGGTATTTCTGACGCTTTAAGGAGGTGTAGACGAAAAAATGTCTGTTCTTCCTGGAAGGCAGCCATAAGGGAGTCGTGAAGAAAGAAACAGGGTATGGTTTGGTTGTCAATGTGCATGTTTTATATTCCCTACCCGGCAAGACTGTGGTACACTTTCAATATGAAGTATAGCATGAAACCGAAAGTACGGGAACTCGCTAACGAACTCGTTGCCATTATCTCTTCATGGGAATCCATTGAGGCGATTTGTCTTAACGAAGCTGCGGCCGAGGACACGCTTGATCCGTATTTTGCCCTTATTCTTGATGTGTATACCCATGCGGATGTTCCACAACCATCGGTACGTCAGGCTGCGTATCCGGCTCATTCGGTGTTTGAATCCTCTCCGACCGGATCAAAAGACCGTTTCATGGTGGGGGAACTTCCGGTGCGTATCGAATACAAGTCTGTTGAACGGATTGGAGAACTGACGGAGATTGCACTTCGATCGGGATCCGAGCTGTGGAAAATCCGGAACAGCGGAACATACGTGTTCTATCGACTTGTGCACTGCAAACCGCTGTACGAAAAGAGTGCCTGGCTCGATGTAACCAATTCTACCCTGGAGACTATCACCGATTCTTTCTGGGTACAGATGCGTTCGTTCTATCAGTCGACTATGGACCATTTCCTCTCGGATTTCGGCGCTGCGTTGATGCGCGATGATCCTTTCCACTACCTTGTTTCCTCGGCAAGTTTTATCAAATATGCTTGCGCTGCGCTCTTTATGGAAAACGGTCAGTTTGAGCCGTCCCACCGGTGGTATTTTTCAAGGGTGCAGGATCTTAAGACTCTGCCTGATGATTTTGCTGGCCGGTTTGAGAGTTTCCTCCGCCGTGATACCGAGCTTCCTCCTGCACGAAAATATGAAATTGCGAAATTGTTGGCCACCAGTATCATAAAGTTATGAAAAAGCTGCGACAGTTCGCTATCCCGGTAATTTGTCTTGCCTGTGTATTGTTTGCAAGCGGTTTTCTTGTGTCCGGGTGTAGCGATACCTCATCGCTTTTATGCTCTGTCCCCGCGGGGGGTATTCCTTCCGGAGGTGTTGCTTCTGATGGATCTTCGCTTCATCTTCGTGCTCTGTCCCCAGCGGCACAGAATGGGCGTATTACAGACTCCAGCACAACCGCATGGTTCACATTCGAAAGAAAAGATATTTCATCCCATATTTCGCAAAATCCATTGCTTGATGCAATCGAAGTAACGGTGAGAAGCTCTGTCCCCGTTGATGTAATGCTTGCGCCTGTCTACGGTAGTGATCTGACAAAGCGTGGAAAGCTTGTCCCGAATCCAGAGCCACGGACAAATGCCTTGATCACTGATGTATCCGGTACGGTTACCATCAGGATGCGGATGATTCCTCCCCAAGATACGGAAAAATTCATCGGATTCGCTGTTGAAGCGCTTCGCTCGACTTCTTTGGGGACAGAGCATGATGACAATACATCGTACGCGGAGATCACCTCCATCAGTTTCTCCCGATGTGAAACCGGCTGGAATACCGATTCGAACGCATACTGGTCTGGGTTTGGTCATGAAGGTGGGATACGCATCTACCGTGAAAAGGGCCCCGTTCAGCTTGACCGGGGAGAGCTGGCGACCTTTACCTTTTCTGCGTCCGGAGATACCCTTGGAACACCGATTCATCCTCATCGTTCAGCCTTTTCAGCGGGGCCTCTCTCATTTGGCTGGAGGGCATCCCCCGTTGCACATATCGCACGTATCTATGCGGAACAACTGGATGAACTGCCCGCGCTGATAACTCCTGAAACGGGGACAGAGCATTTAACCGGAGTCAGGATATCTTCTTCCTCCTTTCTATTGGATGACAGCAATACCCCAATACCGCTTGATCCGCATGCCATAATTACCTGGCCGCAGCGTACCTGGAGAAATCCGGAACGTGAAATCTTCTCCTGGGACCGGTTCCCTTCAATTTTGATATTTGATACGGTTGATTACGCCGTTCAGGCTCGCTATTTTAAACGTCTGGCTTTCTTTGTCGAGAAGGCCGGTTATGTTGGCCGGTTGATGAAAGACAGCGATATCGACCACCTTCATGGATTCAATGCACATGATTATCAGGCAAAAAGCCTCGCAGCGTTTTTTACCAAGGCGGAACAGGAAAAATTTACGTTGAACCGTTATGAACTGGAACTGCGGTCTATACTTCTAGAAAATGGCATCATCGTGGCCGGAGAGGGTGACTATCTTCCGGGAACGGGTGCGGTACTGTCTTTTTCACGGGAGTCGGTTTCCTATCTACGCTACCTGTTTATGGCGCATGAAGGGTTTCACGGGCTCTATTTTACCGATGAATCCTTTCGGAATGAGATGCATCAGTTCTATACCGCCATGGACACACGTGCTGTGGATTTTTTGGAAACCTATTTTTCTATTGTTGATACCCTGGGATATGATCGTACTGATCAGTTTCTGATGGAAAATGAGTGTATGGCTTATACACTGCAGCAACCGTTGAATCGTGTATCAGACTATTTTTCAGGGATAATCAGGGAACGATTTACCCGCTATGGCGGTCCTGATGAACTGGCGGACTATATTGAACAGAGTGCTGCAGAAGATTTTGTCCGTCTTGGAGAAAATCTGGAAGCATATGTTTTTTCGCGTTGGGCTCTTGCTGGCGGACGGGTCGGTCTCTGGTATTCAAAACGGGACTAAATATAAGGATTGATACCACTTACCAGAAAATCGCTCCGCATGTTTTCCGGAGATTCGGTTTCATTTTGCATAAGTTCATAATTAAAGAGACGTTCCGCACCGATGGTTGATGGCGGCCCATGCCCGGGCATAAGGATGATGTCGTCATTCTGGCTGAGCATTTTATTCCGCAGGTGGGTTACGAGGTTTCTCCGTCCGTACATATTATTGGTCGTACCTATTCTGCCGGCGGACAGGGTATCTCCGCAAAAGATGACATCTTCGATCTGATACATGAGTGAATCCGGCGAATGTCCCGGTGTCGCGTAATAGCGTATGGGAAAGCCTGCGGCTGCGAAGGTTCCGTCTCCCTGGAGAAGCACCGTTTTTATACCTTTGAGCTCGGCGTCTGCAGCATATACTTTTGGACTGAAAACACGGAGCATGGTCTCAAGCCCCTGGTGATGACTCTCATGATTATGGGTAATCAGAATGGCAGTCAGGTTGTATCGGTTTTTCTCGATATGAGCGAGCAGTTTCTCGTTCATGGTTCCCGGATCAACCATGACGGCTTCGGATGTTTTTTCATTTCCGACGAGGTATCCATTTGAAAAACCGTTAGCTGAATAATGGAAGTAAATCTTCATTCCGGATTTTCTCCTTTCCCGAAAATTGCTTCACGGGTATTGGAGGACTTGAACGATACTTTGTCTCTCGTTGTCTGATAAAACATCGTCTTTTTGAGATTACAGTTTTGAAATGACGTCTCCTTGAGCGTAGCCATGACAAAGCGTGAATTGTAGAGGTCAGAGTCGTTGAACGATGTATTTCCCGAAAGCAATCCATTAAAATTGTTATGTAAAAGATCGGAGTTCTCAAAGGTCGAATTATTCATGTGAACACCGGAGAAACAGCAGAATTGAATGTCGGTGTTTTTCAGGGAACATTTGGTAAAGCGGGCAAATTCAAAAAAACACATGCGGAATCGGCAGCTGTCGAGATTGGTTCCCGAGAAAATTGAGCGGGAAAAGCGACACGCAGTAAACCGCTTCCCGGAAAGATCCATGTTCTTGAAATCCATCCCGGAAAAGTCGACACTGTTGAGGTCTCGGTTATTCATGAGCATTTCGCGTAATACGCCCGGTGAAAGGTCCTTGTGCCCGGTAAACATATCATTACTGTAGGTTATTGCGCGTTTTTGGTCAAATGGGTTACTATGGTATCATGTGCTGGAAATGCGGTACGGCGATTCAGGCCGATAATCCCATAGGACGGACTCTCACCTGCGATACCTGTGGCTTGGACATTCGCTCGTGCCGAAACTGCCGGTTTTACTCACCGGGATCCTATCATGACTGTGACGAGCGTGTTGATGAAGCGGTCACAGACAAGGAGCGGGCGAATTTCTGTGAAATGTTTCAGCTGAATCCGGTCTTCCGTAAGAACCATCTCGGAATAGCTGACAAGAGCGCGGAGGGTAGCCCCGCACGCGACGACTCATCGGCCCGGTCAGCTTTTGACCGTCTTTTTGACACCTAACCGGAGTATCTTCGTAAAAACCATGCACAATGAAATAATTGAACAGTATCAGTATGCCTTTCTCGACTCGGGCGCCGGTGGACTTCCATATTTTGCCCAGCTCCGTGAAATGGTTCCTGATGCTTCCTGCGTCTATCTTGCGGATACTGCCCACTTTCCCTATGGAGAAAAATCGCAACAGGAAGTAATCCGGTATGCGACAGAAGCAACCGAACGGCTCCTCGAACGATTCAATCCTGCCATCATTATTGTGGCCTGTAATACCATTTCCGTTGCTGCGCTTGCTGCACTTCGTGAACAATTTCCTCTTCCGTTTGTCGGAACTGTTCCCGCAGTTAAACTTGCTGCGCGTCAGTCAAAAAACCGCCGGATAGGACTTCTTGCAACCGATTTGACCGTCAACGATCCGTATACCGATAATCTTGCTTCTTCTTTTGCATCGGATTGTGAAATTGTGAAAAGAGGTGACTCCATTCTGGTTTCGAAAATAGAGAACGGCCTCGTAACCGATTCTCGGGAAAACAGGATGACCGCGATAGCTCCAGCTGTCGAACAGTTCCGCAATGCCGGTGTTGATACCATCGTTCTAGCTTGTACCCACTTTCTCAATGTAACTGAGGAAATACAGGAACTTGCCGGACCGGGTATTACCGTAATTGATTCCAGAAATGGGGTTGTTCAACAGGCGCTTCGTCTTGTTGCCCCCGACAAAACCCTGAAAACAGGATCTGTCTGTTTTACAACCGGAGGGTTATCCTCTGATGTTGAAGAACGCTATCGTCGCTATGCTGCATGTTTTGATATCGGTTGGGGAGGTGTCCTGTGACAGAAGCAACCGTGCTTGGGGGAACGAACAATATTTTCGATGTAGAGGATGCTGACGGCCACGTTCGATCCTGCATCATCAAAGGTAAAATACTCAAAGGGGTTGAAGGCTACTATAACCCGCTGGCACCCGGAGACCGGGTAATAGTGGATCCCGATGACCTTGACGAAAATCGGGGACGCATTATCTCCCTCGTTCCGAGAAAAAACCATTTTGTCCGTCTGAACCAAAAAGGGAACGCTCCGCAGCTTCTCGCAGCGAATCTTGACCTTCTCGTCATTGTCTCTACGCCTGATGAGCCCCCGTTCAGGCCCCGTTTCGTTGACCGTGCTCTGGTCCAGGCTGATGCAGAACACATTCCACCAGTCATATTGCTGAATAAAGCCGATCTTACCATTGATCTTGATGTGTATGACCGCCTGTCCGACTGGGAACGGATCGGCTACCGAGTGATTGAAGTTTCAGCAAAAAACGGGAAGGGTATACAAGAGTTTTCTAATCTCCTCTACGGTAAATTGACGGCATTTGTTGGTCAGTCCGGAGTCGGTAAATCCAGCGTCATTAACGCGCTAAACGCGAATTTGAATCTGAGAACCGCAGGATTATCGCAAAAATATGGGAAAGGATCTCATACTACTACAAAGGGAACTCTTTTTCACGTGAATACGGACAGTGATCGGGGAACGATGGATATCATCGACACACCTGGTGTACGCCGGTTTGTGCTCCATGACATTGCAGCCAGAGACCTTGCTCTCTACTTCCCTGAAATGGAAAAAATTGTGGGAACCTGCTCCTGGGGAGCTTCATGCTCTCATATCCACGAGCCCGGATGCAAGATTCTCGAAGCAGTCTATGCAGGCGTTATCCACGAACAGCGCTATGAAAGCTGGAAAAGGATTCGCGAGGAAATTGAAACAGGGAGCCCGGCAGATTGAGCTCTGTCCCCCGCGTGATTACCTGCGTAATTGCGTAATCGTTAAGCTCTGTCCCCCATTGGGAATATTATGAGAGGATGCACGTTAAATGAATCAGCGAACGCTTGAAATACTGGAATATCCCCGAATACGCGAAGAAATTGCCGGCCTTTGTATGAGCGCTGAGGGGAGAAACGCTTTTCTGGAGCAAACGCCTCTTAGAGACGATACCGAAATAACCCGACTCAAAGAATATGGTACACGATGGATGGAGTATACACTCCGTGAAACTGCACCACAACTTACTGGATGGCCTCCTGTTGCACCGTTTATTTCCCGGCTTCGTGTTGAGGGAATGTCCCTCGCTCTTGCGGAGCTTCATGCACTTGGTCTTTTTTGTGAATCGGTTCGGAAACTT
>CAZVEL010000253.1:0-1558 GCA_964626305.1 uncultured Treponema sp.
CTGCAACGGGGACCGGTTTTGTATTGTCCGGGGGAGACGCGCACGGATCACTGTCCAGCCGCGGAAGGCGGCCCCGCCTCTCGAGAGAACGCTGTCCGATGGCATATTCAAAAAGAAAGAGTTCCTCAAAGATGAGCGCGTGCCGTGCCTGTATTGTTTCGGAAACGGAGGGCGGCTGGTGCATCCACTGGATAACGTGCTGTTTATCCGGGAGATCGAATTTTCTGCGGACCTGTTGCGGAAGTTCGGAATCTATTCCCCGTCCGTATTCTCGCAGCGCATGTTTCATGATTTTACGTATCTGTGTCTGGGAAATACCGGCGGTTAATGCGTAGACGGGAAGAACACGGGCTGGAGATTCTCCTTCCCGTTCAAGTTCGAAGGCGCTTGACTGGAGGGAACCATAGGCGTACCGGAATGAACCGTAGACCACAATACGTGATTCCGGCGGGAACTGTTTCTCCAGAAACGGTCGGTTAAAACACACCAGTTCTGCAACGGTTCCCGGTTCGTCCCTGATCAGTAACTTGAGCGTTCGCATGCGGCCGAAACCGAACCAGTCATGCGCAATAACCGTTGCCCGAACATGAATCTTCGATCTGGTATTGAATTGTGATAGGTCATGAAACTCGGTACGATCTTCCCAGTCACGGGGCCAGTGTGCCAGCAGATCTCCGACAGTACTGATTCCCAGAGTAGTCAGGGGCTTTACCGTTGCCGGTCCCACTCCCCGTACGGCTGAAACCGGTACGTTGATTTCCCGCAAGAACATCTATACCGGCTTTGTCATGAACAATGCATATAAATACGCCATACCGAAAGAGAGGGCGATACGGAGAGCCAGGACAGTGAAAAAAGTGATCAGGAGTGAAACACGGTACCGGAAGGGTTTTGTCCGTGAAAAAACACGGGTAAAAAACCGGGAAACAAGGGAGATGACCGGATTCAGGAAACGGTCCAGCATGGTCCAGAAGGGGCTGTACCCGTACCGGTTAAAAAGATCATAGATAAGGCGGATAAGAAGGAAAAGGACCAGAATGCTCAAGATAAACGAGAAGAATGACCACAGAACCTGAAGCACGGCAAAAATGATAACCAGGAGGGATATTCTTCCGGTGGCCGCGATACTGCTCAATACCATGGTTACCACAGACAGGGTTGCGAGGGCAAGAATGGGAGAAAAGTCCGCAATACCGATACGGGTAAATGAAAAGCGCCTGAACCAGTTCAGGTATGGATCACAAATTCGTGCAAGAATCCGTCCGACTGTGCTGTAATCAAGATTCGGTGCCCAGGTAAACAAAATCCTCACCAGACAAATCAGGGAGAAAAGTGAGGCGAGTGAACTGAATGTGTAAAAAATAGACTGAATCATTATCCTTCCTTATTCCTTCCATGCTTGAAGAACACAGGGAATGTCGGCAACACGAGTCATAAAATCCTCATCCGGCGTAACCTGTATCTGCGTTGCCGCCTTGATGGTGTACATGCGTTTCGGTGTCTCCAAGTGTAAATATACTGAACAATTTCCGGAAGATTCAAATAAAAAATCCCTGAG
>CAZVEL010000254.1:0-5971 GCA_964626305.1 uncultured Treponema sp.
CTCACGGGATTTGATAACCTGGGAAACCGTTCCTTCTCCCCTGTCGAAGAAAAAACTTCTGGATATGGAAGGGTGTCTGCCGTCATGCGGAATCTGGGCACCCTGCCTGTCCTGGTCAGACGGCCTTTTCTGGCTCATATACACCAATGTCCGTTCCTGGAATAGTGGTGTCTGGAAGGATACTCCCAATTACTTGACAACTGCTCCGTCCATCGAAGGACCCTGGTCCGATCCAGTGTATCTTAATTCTTCCGGTTTTGATCCATCCCTGTTCCATGATGACGACGGTTCAAAATGGCTGGTTAATATGGAGTGGGACTATCGGAAAATCGGAAAAAAACAGTTCTCCGGTATACTGCTCCAAAAGTACAGTCCTGCAAAGAAAAAGCTGACCGGTCCGGTAAAGAATGTTTTTCCGGGATCCCATATCGCATTGGTTGAAGGGCCTCATCTGTACAAACGGAATGGCTGGTACTATATTCTTGCCGCCGAAGGCGGAACCTGGCTGGAGCATGCTGCTACGGTAGGCCGTTCACGGAAACTGGACGGCCCCTATGAACTTCATCCCCATAATCCACTTATTTCTTCTTACGGTCATCCGGAATTGAATTTACAGAAGGCAGGTCATGCCAGCTGGTGCGATACCCCTGATGGAAGAACCTATCTTGCGTTTCTCTGTGGTCGCCCGATTCCCGGTACCCAAACCTGTCCGCTTGGAAGGGAAACATCGATTGTAGAGCTTGAATGGCATAATGACTGGCCCTATGTCAAGCATGAAGATGGTGGACCCATGACCGACGATGGTATTGCCCGGAATTATCCGTATGATAGTTTTGACCCTCCGGTTCAACCCATTGAATATCGTGAAATGGGGCGTTGCCCGCCCGCGACTCATTCAGTAACATATACATTCGATACCGACACCATTCATAATGATTTTAAGAATCTCCGTACCGAACGGGATTCCACGGTGTATTCTTTGAAAGCACGGCCAGGATTTCTTCGTCTCCGTGGTGGCTACTCACCAATCAGTTATTTCGGGCAAACCCTTTTGGCCAGGCGACAGACTGATTTTGCGTTCAAGGCTGACACAAAGATAGAGTATTCACCAACCAGTTTTCAGCACCTTGCCGGCCTTACCTGGCGTTACGATGAACGTAATCAGTACCTTCTTGCTGTGTCACATGATGAGAAAAAGAGTCGTGTTCTGAACGTGATAACCTTTATAGCCGGTACGTTTGAACGGGGAGAGGACGTTGTTCTCCCTGACGAAGGACCGCTCTGGCTCGGGTTGACGGTGAATACCCGCTATGGCCGTTTCCGGTATTCTGTAGACGGCAAAAACTGGGTCGAACTCCGTCCGGAACTGGATGCCGGTGTTCTTTCCGATGAACATGATGGTCTTGGTTTTACCGGAGCCTTTGTCGGAATGTTCTGTGTGGACACCGAACGGTGTGTAAAAAGCGCCGATTTCGAGTATTTTACCTACACCGTACTCTAGTATCGTCTCAGTATCCGCTTTTTGCCTTGGAAACTCCCCCGGTAACCAGCACTTCACTTGCGGTGTAATTGGTACCCAGACGGGTCGCTCCCATTTCCAGGTATTTAAGGGCTGTTTCACGGTCACGTATTCCGCCGGCGGGTTTAACCTGTATCTTCCCCGCGGCTTTTTCAAGCATGATGCGAACCGCTTCTTCTGTCGCTCCACCTGAGCCGAATCCAGTGGATGTTTTTACAAAATCTGCTCCACAGGCGATGCAAATTTCGGTGGTTCGAGTAATTTCTTCCGGGGAAAGGTAACAGACTTCAAAGATTACCTTGAGCAAAACACCAGCGGGTTTACATACCGCAATCACTGCGGAGATGTCATCGGAAACATAGGACCAGTCTCCGGAACGTATTCTGCCAAAATTTGCTACCATGTCTATTTCATGCGCTCCCTGGTCAACAAGATTGGACGCTTCTGCAGACTTCACCGGGGACGGGGCAGATCCATGAGGAAAGGCAAGAACACAACTTACACCGGTTTCGCTTCCTTCACAGCGTTTGCGCGCAAAAGAAACATCGCAGGGACGAACACACACGGTTTTCGTGTTCCATTTCAGACTTTCATCAATTGCCGCGAGGACTTCATTCCGGGAAAATTCCGGTTTGAGGATCGCAGCGTCAAGATAACGATTAATTGGTTCCATATCAGGAGTATAACACAAACGCAATCAGATTGCCCGAAATGGCACTCTATGATATAGTTGACATTATGAGGTACAGAGACACCAGAAACACCGGAACCAATGTGACCTTCGAAACTGCTGTCATGCAGGGGATGGACCCCCAAACCGGTGGATTATACATTCCTGAAACGATACCGCAACTACCTTCTTCTTTCTTGAACCGGAATCCTGTTCCATCATTTCGTGATATAGCATTTGAAGTTTCGAAACAGTTCATTGGAGACGAGATTCCTGAAGAGGAGTTGATGGCGATTATAGCCGAATGTTATCCTTTCACGGCACCGGTAACACCCATTGACCCCACAACCTATGTACTTGAGCTCTATCATGGTCCTACCTGTGCGTTCAAAGATTTCGGTGCACGGTTCATGGCGCGGGTCATGGCATATTTCAACCGTAAAGAGGAAAATCCGCTCCACATTCTTGTTGCTACATCGGGGGACACGGGGAGTGCAGTTGGCAGCGCGTTTTACGGAGTTCCGGGTATTGATGTTACCATTTTATATCCGGAAGGTAAAATATCTCCGCTTCAGGAGAAACAGCTTTCAACCTTCGATGGAAATGTTCGGTCTTTGCATGTTTCCGGAACCTTTGATGATTGTCAGAAACTCGTAAAAACTGCATTCACTGATTTGGATCTCAGGGGTCGTTTCCGTTTGTCTTCGGCAAACTCGATAAACATCGCGCGTTTACTGCCTCAGTCATTCTATTATATTTATGGTTCCCTTCTTATCCGTGACCGTTGTCATTTTGACAGCAAGATTGACTCCGCAAACATCATTGCTGTAGTACCCTCCGGTAATTTTGGTAATCTTACTTCAGGACTCATTGCTCGCGAGATGGGAGCCCCCATAGAAGGCTTTGTTGCCGCAACAAATGTTAACCGGACGGTTCCGGATTGGCTCAACGACGGAGAGTATCGACCGCGCCCGTCTCTGGAAACGCTTGCGAATGCCATGGATGTTGGCGCTCCGAGTAACTTTGAACGGATGTCATCCTTGTATTCCCTTGAGGAAACAAGGAAAATAATGGCCGGGTATTGGCTTGATGACGCCGGTACCAGAAAGGCGATACGATCATGTCATGATCGTACCGGGTATATCATTGATCCGCATGGAGCGATCGGTTGGGCTGCCTGGGACTACATCCGCTCCGGAGCCATGGAGCGACTCCTTTCCGGTTCAACCACTCCGGAAGGAACTCCAGGTCTTCTGGGAACAAAACAGACGGTGCCGGACTGGGCAAAAAATTGTGTGGGAAAACGCTGTGTCGGTATGATTCTGGAAACAGCGCATCCGGCAAAATTCGGTGAGACTGTTCACGAAGCGATCGGGCGGGGACCATCAATGCCTGAACGGCTGGAACGTGTTCTCAGCCTGCCTGACCGTTCACAGCCCATGTCGTCGGACTACGGAGAATTCCGTTCCTGGCTTGAGAGAAGTCTCCAGTAGTTACTGACCGCTGTAAGCCTCGATGATGTCATCGATGTGTTCGAGCTGTACTCCCGCCTGTTTGAACATGGCTATGGTGTCTGCGCTGTCATGATATCGTTTTTCGGCAACAACGCGAACTATTCCACAATTAATAATGAGCATGGCACAGGTTCTGCACGGAGTCATCTTGCAGTACAATGTTGCTCCATCGATTGAAATGCCCCGGCGTGCGGCCTGACAAATGGCGTTCTGTTCGGCATGGACGGTTCGTACGCAGTGTTGGGTTATTGTTCCATCTTCATGCTGCATTTTCTTGAACTGATGTCCTACATCATCGCAATGGGGAAGACCGGTCGGGGAGCCCACATAGCCGGTGACCAGAATCTGATTACCTCGTGCAATAACACACCCTGATCTACCTCGATCGCAGGTTGCCCTCTTTGCGATTGCATGACACACCTCCATAAAGTATTCATCCCATGTTGGGCGTCGGTAGGTTGATGTAAAATCCATTTTGGACTCCTTGTCCTTCTTTTGATTCATTTTAGCACACATGGAATTGCACGGCAATTTGTTTTAAGAAAACGGACCGGACAGTACTTTCAGTTTGACTTTTCCGCTAATTTTGAGGATATTTAATTTATGTCTGAACAAACAATTGTACCTATTGAACAACTATTACCCAACAAACTCTTCATCATTTCGTTGAACGGGCGGCCCATATTTCCGGGAATATTTACACCTATAATGATCAATAATCAGGATGATGTGAGGGTTATTGACGAAGCATATAACGGAGACGGGTTTATTGGAATCTGTATGGAAAAGGACGATGTCGATAACCCGACATTGACCGATCTCCATCAGGTTGGAACCGTTGCCCGTATCATTAAGAAAATAAATCTGCCTGATGGCGGCATCAATGTATTTATTTCGACAATAAAGCGCTTCCGTATACGAAAGGTTGTGAACAAACAGGCCCCCATGATCGGTATTGTAGATTACCTTGACGATGAAGATGCGGATACTTTTGAAGTGAAGGCGTTAACCCGTGCCCTGATTGGGGAGATGAAAGAGATCTCCGAGAATAACCCACTCTTCTCAGAAGAGATGCGGATGAACATGATAAACATTGATCATCCAGGGAAGATCGCCGATTTCATCGCAAGCATTCTGAACATAGACAAGAATGACCAGCAGCGTGTTCTCGAGATACAGAATGTACGGCAACGGATGGAGCTGGTCCTGGTGTTCATAAAAAAGGAACAGGAACTTCTTCGTGTTCAGAAGAAAATTCAGCATGAAATAAACAACCGCATCGAAAAGAATCAGCGGGAATATTTTTTACGTGAAGAGCTCAAGACCATCAAGGAAGAGCTCGGTATGACAACCGACGCAAAGAGCTCCGAATATCAGAAATTCAAGGAAAAGATTGACGAACTCAAATTTACTGGTGAAATCAAGGAAGCGGTTGAAAGCGAGCTTGAGAAGTTCTCGCTCATGGATTCAAACAGCGGTGAGTACATTGTAACCCGGAATTATCTTGAAACCATCGTTAATCTGCCCTGGGAGCCACCGAACGCGGAATCTTTTGAACTTCCCGAGGCACGGAAAGTGCTCGACGGGGATCACTATGGTCTTGATGATGTGAAAAAGCGTATCATCGAGTATCTTGCGGTACGAAAGCTCAGAAACGATACCAAAGGTTCCATTCTGCTTCTTGTGGGTCCTCCCGGAGTCGGAAAGACCAGTGTTGGGCGGTCCATTGCCCGTGCCATGAACAAACCCTTTTTCCGCTTTTCGGTTGGTGGCATGCGCGACGAGGCGGAAATAAAGGGGCACCGGCGAACCTACGTGGGCGCCATGCCCGGAAAGATTATTCAGGGTCTCAAGATCGTGAAGACCATGGCCCCGGTATTCATGATCGACGAAGTGGATAAAATGGGTATCTCTTATCAGGGTGATCCCTCGAGCGCGCTTCTGGAAGTACTCGACCCCGAGCAGAACGTATCGTTCCGCGATCATTACCTGGATCTTCCCTATGACCTTTCAAATATACTTTTTATTCTCACGGCAAATACGCTCGATTCCATTCCCGCCCCGCTCATGGACCGGGCTGAAGTGATTCAGCTCTCCGGCTATATTGATACGGAGAAAATGGAAATTGCCAGGAAGTACCTGGTTCCCCGCAGTCTTGAAAAAAACGGCCTCGGTAAAGGACAGATTCGGTATAACAAGAAGACGTTGCTCCATATTGCCAATGCCTATGCGCGTGAAGCGGGTGTGCGAACCTTCGAAAAAAATCTC
>CAZVEL010000255.1:0-6555 GCA_964626305.1 uncultured Treponema sp.
GTCCAGTCAATTTCGGCAATGCAGGTATCTTCCCATTTCTCGCCGGGGTATACCGCGCGGATTTCTGCGACAATAAAAAATACTGTTTTGCTGACGTCCATACCATTTTTAACGAGTTTGTCCCGATAGCGTTTGGCGAGACGCGACGCCTCGTCCCAGGAAAAATTGAGCGGGAATGACTGGACTTCTCTGCTGTCCCGGATTTCAATATCGCGGTCGCCACTGATCCGGATGGATTCAAAGACCGGTCCAGTCTCCGAAACCATGCCGTCCATGGTGCAGCCCGCATGAAGGGATACACGCAGGGTCTTAACTCGGGCGTTTGCGCGGAAGAGTCGTTCACTTGCCGCGTAGCCGTTTATAATGGTAAGAGCTGAAACGTGCGAAGGTATGGCAAACCAGATTTGCTCTTCAACACCAGTTCCAGGCACGCCCTCCACCCAGGCGGTTTTATCGGAACGGTCAAAGAGATTCATCATATGATACTTCTGCCAGCTGCTTCCCGATTCTTCAAGGAAAGAGCTTGCGCCGACAAGGGGAACTCCGGGAGTGTCAAAAAACGGATAGAGAATGGTGTCCCGCAGTGAACCGGGGACTTGTGCCGTGAGGGGCAGGCCAAGAAAAAGTGTTACCGTCAAAAGTACCACGATTACTTTCATGGGATACATGATAGCACGGAATTGAGAATAACACTGTCTGGTAGAAACCGGTACGCTGTCAGGGAGCAGCGCGTGGACATATTCCGGAATTCTTATGCCCCGTCTGGAGTATTCCTGAGCGCCCATATATTACCGATGATATATACCAGCAATCCTACGATGATGATCGCGCCCCAGAGCGGGTGGATGAACCCCTTTGCGGTAAAAATGGCCAATAGTATGATGGCAAACGGTTTGTAGGCAATCTGCATTTTTAGCAGAAGAGTTCCACTCTCAGGGTTTGTAAGTGCCGCTCCGGAAAAAACAGCCATGACCAGAAAGAGGGGAACAACCATGCTGAACACTATGGGATTTACCGTTTCCGGCCATGCGAGAAGTGTACGCAAACCCGGGAAAAGAAACATGATGGCAATGAGCAGGGCAAAGCCGCCGGTTACCACAATGTTGTACCAATACATGAGCGTGAGTCGCTGTGAACGTTTCATCATAAACAGCCTCCCAGTACAGTATACGTCGTAAAACGGGAAAAAGAAAGAATCAATACTGGTAGTGTGCGAGAGATTCATCCAGGGTACCGTCGGGGAGCATCCAGTCGGGATGATACTCACCGGCTTCTTCCTTTCGGTACCGGACACACCGGGAGTTATCCCCGAGGCAATAGGTTTCAATCCAGAGCCTGCTGATTCTACCCTCTTCATAAAACCGTTTAATGGGACAAACCGGATACCATTTGCACTGCATATGACATCTCCTGTTTTCAGTATAGCACAGGATTCCTGGATACCCTGTTGGGACAGTACACACGTGTGGGCAGAGCAGCTGTCTGCCCAGCAGTATTTTTATCCCGTCCCCCCGATTACGAACGGAGGTTTTCCGCAATTCCCGGAACCATTGCGTGAAAATCTGAAATGGTTTTGCAGGGATAGTCTGCGCATACACCGCAGGTGTGAGCGTTTTTGGTATCGGCGCATTTTTTGATTTCGCACATGGAGCAGTGCCCCACCTGGACGCCATCGGTCGCGTGGCAGCCGTGGCAGTTGATCATGTCCGGGGTAAAGTCGAAATTATGCGCAATTTTCCATTCTGCTGCGGTTTTTTTCCGCAATTCGTTGTCGTTTGTCATGGACGCGATATACGCTCCGCATTGGGCGCAGTCTATTCCGCAGACAGCTATCATTTTTTCCATATAATCCTCCGTTTGGTTGGTATGGAGGTAGTATGACATGGAATATCTGACACCTTTTGTCAGGCTTTATGTACTGCTACGAAAATTGTTGATTTTTTTTGACCAGTTCGGTGGCTCGTTTGTGCATTCGCTCGCGAAGGCTTTGCGGAGAGATGATGGAGACGGTACCGGGGAGTCCCAGGATCCACGAAAGAACCCATTCGCCGGTCGGGAATTGACCCTGTACCAGAAGGGATCCGTCTTCCTGTTCACTAATGGAGTCCTTGTCAAAGTAGTCAGTGATTCGACCTCGGGCTTCCCTGCCGATCACAAAGGATATGTCTTCAATCTCTTCCTTTTCCCATTCATTTCTCCAGGGTCGATCAGCAAGATTCGCCACTTCACCGGTTCGTTCGAGCGTGGTCTGTTCAACGGATTCGATCCGGGCGATACGGAAACATCTGAATGCACCGCGCAAACGGCACCAGGCGTACAGGAACCATGACTGCCAGAAAAAGATGAGTGCGGCGGGTTCAATTTCCCTGTTTGATTCCGTACCGTTTACGTCGCAATACGTGATACGTACCACCGCTGAGGTTGTGATTGACTCATCAAGGAGGTCGATTACCGACTTCTCGCGGTTCGACGGGGTTAATTCGATAAAAATACGATTGGAAGGGCATGGTATTCCCTTTGCGCCTGATTCGGTGAGAAGAAGGGCGAATTTCCGCTTGAGTGCCTCTATTTCGGTTTCGGGACAGACACCGGAAAGCCCGTCGAGAGCGGAGATGATGCGTTGAATTTCACCGGTGGAAAAGAGCTGTCCGGTCATGCGGAATCCGTCTATGAGGGAAAAGCCCCCGTCCCTGCCGGTTGTGGCGTATACAGGGAACCCTGCCTCTGAAAGAGCTTCCACGTCGCGGTAGACGGTGCGCTCGGACACTTCAAGTTCGCCCGCGAGCCAGCGCGCAGACACACGTTTGCAGGAGAGGAGGATGGTGAGTAGGGCGAGGAGCCGTTCAGCTTTCATAAGAATGTCATTCTACTATACTGCTACCAAAATTGTTGAAAAAAAACCTGATTTCTATGGTTTTTTTAATGTATTAGCTTGACAGTTAAGTAACTTAACCGCATACTGATGTAATGAAACAGATACCTACAACGGATTTATATAACCTTTTTGTCCGGATTCACAACAAGTACATGCTAATAAAAAAACATTTTTGTGACACAAGCACTGCGGTAACGGTATATCCGGCTGAATTGCAGGTGTTGACATTGCTTTCAACGGAAAGGGAAGAAACGGTTAGCAGTATTTCGGAACAGTTGAGTATTACCCGGAGTGCGGCATCGCAGCTGGTCAAGAAGCTTTGTGCTAAAGGACTCCTGACAAAGAATAGACAGGTTGACAATGAACGGGTTGTTTCTCTTCGTATTACTGAAACGGGAGCACAGGTAGTAACGCATTTTTTTGGCAGTCAGTCGGATTTTGGTCAGGAACTGGCAAAAACAGTATCGGGGTTTTCACCGAAGGAACTGGCGGTAGTTGTTTCTTTTTTTCAAAAACTGGAAGAACAGTTCAACCGGAAGCTTGGCAACGAAGGAGCGGTATCATGAAAATTACATTGGCGTATTTTAGTGGGACGGGAAATACCCTGTTTGTATCTGGAAAGCTTCTTGAAAAGCTTTCCGGGTTGGAGAGGGTTGAAACTGATTTGATTCCGGTTGAACAGGCAATCCGGGAAGGGTTGCCTGTAGAAGCTGATGCGATTCTTGGTATCAGTTTTCCGGTGTACGATCTGATGCCGCCGGATATTGTGCTTGAGTTTGCGCAGTCATTACCGGCAGCGCTTCCGGGTCAGTTGGCTTTTGTTTTTTCCACGTATACAAGCTATCCGCTGGACGCGAATCGCTATGTGATTGAACTCTTGCAGCAGAAGGGGTACCATGTTGTTGCAGAGGGAAGTTTCAAGGCTCCCGGTGCGGTAGCGTATGTCTATGCGAATCCGGAACTGCCCGTTATTCGGGGCGAGGCGGTTTTTGGCAAGGACACTGACCGTCGTATTGAATCCTTTGTAACGGAGCTCCTCGCTGCGGTGCGTGAAATACCGCCGGAGATACGGATACGCCCGCATCCCCTGCGGAAGTTTCATCAGGCTTTTTCTCGTTTTGTCATGGGAAATCTGTTTTATCGTAATCTGAAGGTGTCTGCAGACTGTACCGGGTGTGGACTTTGTGCGAAAAATTGTCCGTCCTCCAATCTGGTGATGGAGAAGGGTTCCCTCCGCATCCTTGAATCAAACGGATGTTTACGTTGCATGCGCTGTGTCGTGCTCTGTCCCTCCCGGGCAATCAATTTTAGCAGTTCCCGCAGACGGGGCGACTATACACGGGCAACGATTGAAATGCTGTACAACAAAGAGGTTTGAGTATGGATACAATGTGGCAACACGAGATCATGCAAATACTGACTGTTTCCAGATCACTCGGCGAACATTTTTTCCGGGAATTCCCGGAGGATGATTCCTCCTGGGCCACGTTTGACCGCTGGTCCGCGTCCGATGTTCTCCATCATCTGACTGCCTGGCTTGCGTATTCCCGCGAACGGCTCACCGCTATTCTTGATAATACGCCTGTAGAGAATATTGACGATCTTGGGTTTTTCAACTTCTGTGTGTGGGGAAAAGGATTTGTTCTTTCCCGTACCGAGATTTCGAAGCGCTTCGCCGACGAGCTCGGCCGGTACCGTGACACGGTTACCCGGTTCAGCGCCGACGATTTTGAGCGGACTGACCTACCCACCGGATTCGACTGGCCATTATGGAAGTACATTTTTCTCGACACTGCGGTACATCCCGGCTGGCATTTTGTGTACCATGGTATAACCCGGGGGAATCACGCTTTCGCTGCCGCCGCACTCGATGCTCTTTCTCCCGCCATGCTCACGTTCAGCGGTGGAGACGAGTCGGTCTTTGATCTTTCAGAACTTGCTGACGATCCCGCCGGCCTTGCCTCTGCCTGTGCATCTTTTGCCGACTTTTTCCCGGATAATCCCCGGGCTCAGGCGCTGGCAAAGAAGAATCGGACGTAGGGCACGGAGGAATCAGGCGTAGGGTGATAATTCATCGCCCCTCCTTCAGATTCCTTCGAACGGCTGTGAGCAGGGCCAGTGCGCGCCGGTACCTGCCCGGTGCCTCATACTCTGAAAAACACCAACAAAATTGGCAGCAGTCTTCAACAATTTTGATAGCAGTTCTCATCCAGCTTTTAAAACAGATGGCACCACCGAGATCACCAGCAGCACGGCCATGGCGACGTTGAAGACGCGGAGGCGGACGGGGTGCTCAAGGAACCGTTTGAGGAAGGTGCCGAACAGGGTCCAGGTGGAGACTGACGAGAAGGCGATGAAGAGGTTGATGGTGCCGCCGGCGGCGAGGCTTGTCCAGTAGGCGTCGGGGTCGGTAAAGGCGGTTACCAGGGTGAGGGCGGCAACCCAGACTTTGACGTTGATCCACTGGAATGCGACCGAGCCGAAGAAGGTGATGGGCTTCGCGTTTGCGTCCGGTTTGGCGGAGCCGCCGATACCGCTTGATGTCGCGATTTTCCAGGCGAGGTACATGAGGTAGGTGAGTGATCCCCATTTGAGAATTTCTTTTATAAGCGGGAAGGCTTTGAAGAGGCTGCCGAGTCCGGTGCCCATGAGAAAATAGATGACGTTGAAGCCGAGTACTACTCCGAATACGTGGGGCAGGGTACGGCGGTAGCCGAAGTTGGCGCCGGTTGCGAGGGCGATGAGGTTGTTTGGCCCCGGGGTGAATCCGGATACGATTGAGAACGAGATGAATCCTGCCAGCAGTGAGTAGTTCATGGTGCCTTCTTCTTTTTCTTTTTAACCGGGATCGGGGTTACGGCGACGAGGGCGCGAACGGCGTCGAGCGCGAGATTGCGGTCTTCGATGTCGAGTATGTAGTGTTCTTTTGCGCCCGTGTAGGGATTGCCCACGGCGGCGTCTTCCATGAGGCTTGCGACCGCGTCCACTTTTTTGATGTAGACGGTGTTGTCACACACGAGGAGGACGGGGCGGTCGTCCACGTAGACCATGTATTCGCCGAACATTTTGCGGTGGCGCACGGCGCCTGCGCCTTCAATCTGATCAACAACAAATTCGATGTAGTCGGCGGTTGTCGCCATGGGGTGCTCCTTGTGCCGGCGTTCCGGTACGAGTTTCCATGATACGTGAGCGCGCGTCCGGTTTCAAGGGGGTGCTTCCCGCCTGCGCGGGAATAACGGATCTTGACGAGAAGGGCGGTCAGGCGTACAATGATTTGCATGTATAATGCGGACACAATCCTGAGTATTCTTTCCTTCCGGTCCGGCGCCACGTTCGCCGCTGACGGGAGAGGTGTGTCCGCAGCGAAAACCGGTGAACGGAGGTGTGTTTGCGTATCAGCGCTATAGCGCGCGCGTGAGCTGCTGCCAGTCCGGTTACAAACCGCGGACGCCTCGACTGAGATCGGGGTTTCCGCGGTTTTTTTATGCCCTCTTCCCCGGTTCCCTGCCGGTTTGTGTCCGTGAACCTGAAGGAGAACATCATGATAGAAGCATTCAATATAACGAAGCATTACGGAGCCGACGCGGTTCTTGCCGGAGCGGAGGTGCGCATTGCACCGGGAGAGAAGGTTGGCGTTGTCGGCCGGAACGGCGCGGGGAAGACTACCCTGGTAAGGATTC
>CAZVEL010000256.1:0-3115 GCA_964626305.1 uncultured Treponema sp.
GAATCACCTCCCTCGCCCGCTCCGGGCAGTCCTACGAACTCTATGCGGAAGCGGGCTTGCGGCAGATTGAATCAGGGATGAAAGACCTGGGGAAAAACATGTATTTATTGTTTGAACCACGAATTCATCTCGAAAAGGCGGACGTTGTCCTTTCATTTTTCTCCTCTCCCGTCTTTCCGGAAAACATGAACCGGTATATTGCCGTGGAAGCCGAAACTAACTTTCTTGGAGCAAATCTTCTTGTTGCAACCGGTGATCTCGACTACAACAAATGGAGATTCGGTGCAAGTTTTCTCACCTCCATGGACCCCGAAGATCCCGGAACACTGACCCCCTTCTCTTTTTCGGTAAGCCCTTTTTACACAATGCGCATTTCGGATTATACTCTTGATATAACAGCGGTCCTGAAGCCGCTCCACCTCGATGATATACGGGAAGCCGGCGAAATCCGGATTCTCCTCAAGGCGGTCTACTGATGAAAAAACTGTTGGTGCCAATTCTGCTCATCCTCCTTCCCCTCTCGATGTATTCCACCGATCTGGATTTCTCTGTGTCAACGAGCACCTTTGCGTTTGATGATGACGGTGACCTGCATCCATGGAAACCTTCGTTCGGCGGTAAAGCATCAATAACAGACAAACTGGGAAGCCGCATGGACGGCACAATTACATTTGAACGTGATGCCGTAAACGGCAACACACTGTCCGCGCGGGGAACCTACCGGACATCTTTTCTTGAAATCTCCGCCGGTCCATCCTTCGGTGTTCTGAACAGCACTGAAGATGATGACGACGTTTCAATGCTTTTCCAGCCGGGCCTGGCTCTCGGATTCAGTGTCATAATTCCCGGAAAGCTGATTGCCCGTGCCGATTCGGAATTCGCCCTGCCTCCGGCTACCTACGGGGACGGTCAAGTGTATTTGCAACGGGGCGAACTGTCCGTGGGATTTTATCTGCCGAACATCCTCTGCACCATAAAGATAAACCAGCGCAGCAATGTATCCATCAATAACGGAGCAACGTATACGAAAAGCGTTACGGATTACGGCGTATACTCCGAAGCCTTCAAGAAAGGCGCACCATTCAGAATTGATGTGGATTTTATCTACCGTGTGGTGGATTATTACATTACAACAGATGATCCGGCGAACCGCAAGTTCGCCCATCTTGTTCTGGGGGGTGGCGCTACCTGGGCTCCACGGGCCGACTTCAATATCTATGTAAAAGGAGCCGGATCACTGTACACCTTTTCCCTGCTGGATCAGGTGAATGATCTTGATGACTTTTTCCTTGACCTTACTCTCGGTATACGCATGACCGTGGGGTCCCCTCCTACCCTTGAATAAAAAAAGGCTGTCTGACACTACTTGCCAGACAGCCACTTTTTTTCAACAATTTTGGTAGCAGTCGTTACAGCTCCAGAAGTGACAGACGACGACTCGCTTCCTTGATCTCGTCCCGGTGACCGAATGAACTGAACCGGATAAAGGACTCTCCCGCGGGTCCGAATCCGGCTCCAGGGGTGCACACTACATGACACTTCCTTAATACCGCGTCAAAGATATCCCAGCTTTTTTTGCCGGGGAATCGAACCCATACATACGGAGCGTTATCTCCACCGTACACTTCGGCACCCATCCGGGTAAAGTTCGGCCCCTGCAATGCTTCGCGTATAATCCTCGCATTTTCCAGGTAATAATCGATTGTCTCCCGTGTTTCTGCAATTCCGGCAGAATCAAGGGAAGCAAGCCCACCAGCCTGCGCGATGTTGGACGCTCCATTGAAAATGGTGGAAAACAGGCGGCGCCAGTCCTGGATGACGGGAGTTCCATCCGAGAATTTGAGGTCCTGCGGAACAATTGTCCAGCCAAGGCGGACCCCGGTAAATCCGACCGGTTTTGAGAACGAACCCACTTCAATGGCGCATTCACGGGCTCCGTCAATTTCAAAAATAGATCGGGGAAGATCGGGATCACGGATAAAGGCCGCGTATGCGGAATCAAAAATGATGATTGATCCTTTCTTTCGGGCTGTTTGAACCAGATCAACAAGCTGATCCCGTGTCGCTACGGCACCGGTAGGATTATTTGGAGAACAAAAATACACAAGAGCGTTCTCGGGAATATGTGCGGGATCGGGAAAAAACGAGTTTTCCTGCGTACAGGGCATGTAGGTAATACCTGCATAGTTTGTGGTTCCGGGAACAATTGCACCGGCAGCACCAACCATGACCGATCCGTCAACATAGACCGGATAGGCAGGGTCCTGTACTGCTACAGAAACCTTGCTCCCAAAAAGATACTGAATACGACCGATATCACATTTCGCACCGTCGGAGACAAAAACCTCGTCCGGAGAAATACGGTTTTCATACAGGACTTCCGCAATTTTTTCACGGAGCGCCGGGAGTCCGGCTTCGTCGCCATAGCCTGAATAACCGTCTTTGGTTCCAAGGCTGGCAACTTGCGCGGCAAGAGCCTTCACAATGTGGGGAGTCAGGGGTTCGGTGGTGTTTCCTATTCCCAGGCTGATGATCCCGGCATCAGGATTTTCTGCCGCAAACGCACGTCTTCGCTTGTTTATTTCGGGGAAAAGGTATCCGGATGTCAAATGGGAAAAAGCGTTGTTTCGTTCTATCATAGATATGTTTCCTTTCGCTAACACCATATCGTTATTCGGGGAGATGTGCAACCGGGAGCTCGGAAAAGGGAAAATCCCGTACCAGACGGTCAAAGAGCCCACGCATGACCAGCTGCCCGCCCTCTACCGTAAAATGTGAACCATCCTCGCTCATGATGCGCTGAACATGCCCGGGAGCAAGTTCAAGGGTTTCGGTATACGGATTACCGTCACCGGGAATAATCTCGCGAAGTGAAATCCGTGAAAGCACATCAGGGCTGTACTCTTCGGCGACGCTATCGTGTATGGCTTCGATATACGAAAGATTGTCATTATAGGAAGGATTTTTCACCCGGGGCATGCCGATCCAGTACACTCGCCCGGTACGGGCGATGGCTACATCCAGCATAGTACGGCATTTTTCACGATATACCGTTTCCCAGCTCTCAGTACGTTTTTTTAACGCACGGCGGTCATCGGTCCAGAAGTTCTGGTAA
>CAZVEL010000257.1:0-3155 GCA_964626305.1 uncultured Treponema sp.
GCGCGCGGCTTTTGCAACCGCTTCAATGAGGATCCCCGAGAACAGGAAGGGCAGCGCCGCGCCGACGAGACCGCCGGAAAGGGTCATTGTATTGATGAAGTTGAGGTTCAGGATGAATCCGTCGGTATCATCAGGGAGCGCCTGGGCATAGAGGAACGACGCGAAGAGAGAGAGCGCGGCAAGACCGGCCGATCCGATGGCAAATCCCTTGCCGATGGCGGCTGTTGTATTGCCGACCGCGTCGAGCTGATCGGTAATGATACGCACGGAGGGATCGAGTTTGGACATTTCACTGATGCCGCCCGCGTTATCAGCTATGGGACCGTAGGTGTCGACAGAAACAGTAGAAATAACGAATGAGAGCATGCCGATTGCGGCCATGGCAACACCGTAGAGTCCGGCGATGGCATTAGCGCAGATCGCAGCGCCGGCGAGCACAAATACCGGAAAGAACACCGATTTCATACCGACAGCAAGCCCCTGGGTAATGTTTAGTGCGGTACCTTCACGGCTTGCCTCCGAGATCTGTCTGGTCGGGGTGAAATCGAAGCTCGTATAGTGTTCGGCAAGCTGCCCAATGAGGATACCGGTAATGATACCGGCAACTGCGGCATACCAGGGGGACAGAGCACCGAGACGGAAGCCGAGAGAAGAAACGTTCTGCCCGCCAAAATAGAACCAGGTGAAAAATCCCGTGCCGATCAGTGTGAGCAGCGCGGAAATCCAGGTGGAAAGATTCAATTCATGGTGTGGATGATCGCTAATTTTCTTGACGAGCAGAAAAGCGATTCCAGCCATGCAGGAAATGGTGCCGATTCCTGCAAAAATGAGCGGATAGACCAGCAGGTGTGATACGAGATCATAGCTGATGGAACCGGTCACCGCAGTAAGGTTCGTATAGAACATGTACGACGCAAGAACGACGCTGGAGATGAGCGCGCCAACATAGCTTTCAAGGAGGTCGGCGCCGAGGCCGGCAACATCGCCGACGTTGTCGCCCACATTGTCGGCAATGGTTGCCGGGTTACGAGGATCGTCTTCCGGGATGTGCGCTTCGGTTTTTCCTACAAGATCGGCACCCATGTCGGCTGCTTTGGTAAAGATGCCGCCGCCGACCCGGTCGAACATGGCGATTACCGAACAGCCGAGCGCGTAGCCGGACACGGTCATGGTAAAGGGAATGAAGGTTATGCCGAGCCAGTTTGCCTTGATAAGGAGCTGTTCCTGGCCGAGCTGGCCGAAAAAGTGGCCGAACACAAGGTACACAAGCGCGAGTCCGAGCAGTGAAAAACCTCCAACGGAAAGACCCATGACCGAGCCGCCCCTGAAGGCAACCTTGAGGGTTTCCCCGATGCTGCCGGTTTCGCGGGCCTTGTTGGAAACCCGTACGTTGGAAATGGTCGCGATTTTCATGCCAATCCAGCCGGCGGAACCGCTCATGACTGCACCAAGGATGAACGCGACTCCGGTGTACCAGGAGACAACAAATCCGAGTGCCAGGGCGATGAGTACCGCAATCTTTGCGATAAGACCGTATTCATGGCGAATAAAGGCATCCGCACCTTCGCGGATGGCGCCGGATATTTCTATCATCCGGTCGGTTCCCTGACTCATGCGTTTTACGCCGTAAAAATTGATTCCGGCAAACGCAAGGGCCGCCATTGCGGCAATAAAGATAAAACCAAACATGGTGAACTCTCCTTTATAACCAAAGAATAGGACAAATATCCGGAAAATGTCAACGAAAACAATGGTATAAAAAAACTCCAAAATATGTGTTTCCCTCCAAAAAGTACTATAGTAAACATAATGAATACCGCACGAGATTTTGATGTACAAACAATGCACATTCATTGGGGACATGACTTCTCAGCGTTTTTTCACAATCTGCCCTGCGGCGCGGCCCTTCATGGTCTGGTGTATAACAGCCGGGGGGAACCCGAGGATTATGTCACCCTAGATGTGAATGGCGCATTTGAAGAAAAGATGAAACTGCGAAGAAATCAGATTCTATCCCGTCCGGCATCTGAACGTATGTCTTCTAATGAACTTCGGCACTGGCTGAATATGTTTGCTCCGGTTGTTCAGGATGATAAACACACCCATTTTGACATGTACGATAAAGATGGACGACGATACAACGCTCTTGCGTCGAGTCCGGGGAGAAATCTGTTTCTCATTCTTTTTTGCGAGTCCGGAGCGTTCCGGGATGAATTTCGTGTTATGACGGTTATGCGTGATTCATATTCTGTTCTGAATGATCTGTATTTGAGAATTTTTCAGAGCCAGTCACCTCGCCCGGATATTGAAACAGGCATCATTCTTGAACGCGTGTGCCGGAGCCTGGATATTGAGTTTGGTGCGCTCTGGCTCTCCGACGAAGCGGGCAATCCCTACATGGTAAACAGTTTTATTTCTGGGAAAGAAACTGATCTCGGCGCATTGCAAATGTATCCGCGTCTTTTTCCTGGTATTATGGAAAAACTCCTGCAGGGCGGCGGAAGCTTTTTTGTTTCGCGGGAAAGATTCCATGATCGCCATTGTCAGGATGTTCAAACCCTGGACATGCTCGGTGTGCACCATCTTTTCTTTGCAAATATCTGTGTTCCATCTTCGAAAAGACCGGGTATGATATGTTTTGCCTGTTCCCGGGATAACCCCCTGTTCGGGTATTCAACAAAGGGATATCTTGATCTGATAGTACTGTATCTCGCCAGGCTCTTTATCAGGACCGGTTAATTCCAGGGATTCGTAAACTCTTCCGGCGGTTTGCAAAAAAGACATGACGAATCCACTCCGAGAGACACCGCAATATGTTCAATCATGTTTGCCGACGGGTACTTCTCTCCACGTTCAATCTGGGCGATATAATTTCCCGAGGTTCCCGCAAGCTCGGCAAGCTTTTCCTGAGTAAGATTCTTTTTCCCCCGGATTTCACGGATATTATGCGCAAGGTACCACTGGATGTTTGTCACGAGTTCACCTCCCGGACGGCAACCTTGACGGGTCGTCGTTCAATTCGATATTTGCAATATAACACTAGTGTCCAAGATAAATGGCTCTTCCGGATTTATTGTGGATACAAATCAAGTCCGCCACAGAAAAATAGTATGGCGATTCTATAATTTTCAAAGTTCCGGAAACCTCGTGCTGAA
>CAZVEL010000258.1:0-6342 GCA_964626305.1 uncultured Treponema sp.
CGGCGGAGCTGAACAGGATCAATATCAAGCGTGTCGGCTCCCCGGTATCGGATTACCCCGGAAGACGGGGAAACGGCGTTGTTAAAAAGCCGAAGAAGCGTGCTCTTGCCTGTCCCGCTTTCACCGGTAATAAAATTCGCCTGCTTTTCAGGGATGTTCAGATTGGGAAAATGCAAAAAATCCATGAACGACAAATTTTCTGTTTCGAGAATGGATGCGTCTGTCCGGGTAGTCATGGGCATACTGTACATCGAAGAAAAAACGCTGTCCAGTACAAAACAGGCTATTTCTCCAACAGGACCTGCAAAAAGAGCTCCTTGTGTTCAAGCAGTATTGCAACCAGTTGGGGATCAAAATGCTTTCCACTTTCTTCTTCGACATGATCCATGACACTGGTAACCGACCAGGCCTCTTTATACACACGCTCTGAACAAAGGGCATCCAGAACATCCGCAAGCGCAACGATACGCCCCGAAAGCGGTATTTCCGCTCCGGCAAGACCATTCGGATAGCCCGTGCCGTCCCATTTTTCATGGTGGGTCAAGGCAATGGTCGCGCCTTCTGAAAGATATTTTCCCCGGGTTTCCTTGAGCAGTTCATACCCGATCAGGGGATGCTTTTTCATGATGTTCATTTCTTCTTCGGTGAGCGGACCCGGCTTTTGCAGAATGGCATCTGAGACACCGATTTTACCGATATCATGCAAGGGCGCGCTGTACAGGAGCTTTTTCTGATCGGCGACGGTCATACCGTAGTAGGTGCCAAATAGTGCGGCAATACGGCCGATACGTCGCTGATGCTGACCGGTTTCCTCGTCACGGAAGTCTGAAACACGGCCAAGTACGGTGAGTGCTTCTTCCTCCCGTTGAATTGCAATCTCACGTGCCGTAGCCTCGTGTCGGATCATTTGTTCCAGCTGGGTATGTTCACTGTACACCTGCGAGACAAGGTTATTGAATTCATTCGCGAGCATGCCGATTTCGTCGACCTGTTCCACGGTAGCGCGTTGGGTAAAGTCGTGAGTCAAGGAAATATTCATGATTGTGGAAGTAAGCCGCTCCACTGGACGCGTTACCAGCCCAACAAGAATATAAACAAAGACCGCCAGAATAATCAGTGAGGATAGCAATATCACCAGCATTACTTTCTGAAACATGACTATACCGGAAAAATATTCCTGCTCTGTCTCGGAAAGAGCCACGGTCCATGAAAATGGTTTTACCTGAAACGACACGCCTACCCGTCTTTCACCGAAAAGATTTGTCTCAAACCATCCGCTTGTTGGGATCTTTTCCGCATCGAATAGTCCTGTTTTCTCGTCACCGGGCAGGGTTTTCTGAATAAGCATAACCAGATTTCCCTCAGCATCGTGTACTGTCACCTGTTCAGTTCCGGTTCGAAGAACAGAAAACGTGTAAGACCGGAAAGAACGCTCAAGGGCGTACCGGTATTCAGGTGTTTCAGTTAATCCAAGCTCATTGAGGATATTCCACTCGTTATAAATAAAATCCCGTATTTGCTCGGCCTTGAACGCCATATGATAATTGGCTGACCGGGTAAGGGCAAGACGCATTACATGAATACCTAAAAACCCTGATATGAACATCACGATGAGCACAAAGGGAATCAGGACTATATAAAATTTGAATCTCAGATGAAATGCCATAGTTCATTCTCCGATTTTAACACATTCAAAAAAAATATGTTAGAATTAAGCTATATATGGCGAAGAAAAAAAGAGTTCCAGTTTCCGGAAAATTCCGCATACCCATACCGCTTGTTTTGAATATGGCTCTTTTCATTGTCGCGTTTATGGCATTCACTGTTTTTTCCGGGATTTACCAAACCCGGATGGATGCCATTTCCGGTGAAGAAAACAAATTTGTCACGATGGAATGGGAGCTGCTCCAGGAACTCAAACGCCAGACCGACTTGAAACTTATGGAAAAAGATCGTGAGATTGCTGATCTCCGCCGTCAGTATCGCCAGTTGATACGACAAAATGCTTCTGAAAATACGCTCAAAGAGCTTGAACTGCGGATCAGTATTGCCGATTCTGAACGGGAAACCATTATATCCAGCGACCCGGTTCCCGTCAGAGAAACGTCATCGCTTTCATCCCTCTTTACGGGAACCACCGGACACACCACCGATCCGATTTCCCTTGTGACACTCATGGCAGCACAGATAGAAACCCTTACTGCTCAGCTGCGGGAGCGGCAGGTTTATGCGAGAACACTGCAGGAACAGGTGCTGTCCGCCGGAATGCAGCCGGAAACGATTGTACCCGGCGAAGAAAAGGAATGGCAGGAACGGGACAGGATCATGGAGAAATACGAACAATCCATCGCAGATGCGAAACGTCTTCTTTCCGCGACCGAAATGCGTCTCGACGAAACACTTGCCGAATATCAGCAAACAGCGAAAAAACCCGTGGAACAACTTGAAACCTGGATACTCCTCCGGGCAATTGCCTCCTCTCCAGCGATCAGATCCGAATACCCCGATCTCGCCGGATCCATGAACGGCTACATTGAATCCTTCGCAAAAAAAGAACGGGCCGCGGGCCGCACCGAAGCCTATCATGAAGCCCTCGAAGCCCTCAAACCCCTCGGAGATGTGCTGGCGGATTAGTTTTTAGGAGATAGAACGTCGCGCTTCTGTGATTGCTGATTACCTGCATGAACAACTACCCGGTAATACACATCAGAATTTCTCGGTATTTCATCATTATATAGCAGGGGATTCTGTGCGTTTGGCTCTATAAATGCAAGATGGTTATAACTGGAATTGTCCAGACTATATAGAATTTCAAAATGTTCCACATAGGGCAAAAGATCCGCGTCATATGACCATTCAAGGGTATGCTCATTATTCCCCGATTGATCTTTTTCCACCGTCAACCCTTCCACCGGCCGCGGTTTTACCGTTACACTATTCGATACTGACTCCCCGGAGGAATCAACAACAGTGAGTTTTATGATTCCACAGGTTTTTCCCGCCGTGTACTGTGTTTCGGTAAACGTTCCCAGATCGATACTTACTGCTCCAGAGGAATACACATCCTCGTCAGTTTTCAACAAACTGAATGGTTGTTTTCCGTTAACAAGAAATACATCAACAGAATTACCACTTGTCAGAGTCGTCGCAGAGAGCGTAAAATCCAGCGGTGTTGTCGGATCAGTTGTGCCACCGGGCCCGGGAGCTTCAACAATTTCTGTTTCCTTATCCCGGGTAAACTGGCTGTATATCGAGAAATCGTCACAGCCGGTGACGAGAAATATGAGTAACACGATTGTTACAAACCGGAACAGTTTCATCTACAACTCCATCTCCAGTACAAGAGACGCCCCCGCACCCATAATTATACTATCCTGGTCATACCATGTCAAAAATGACAAACGGGCACCATAGAAGAAAAGATCACCAGCTGGCATGAGGGCTAGAATACCCGCATCGGCATAGGGAACTGTCTTGCTGGTGAGAGAACCTGAATCAAGGAGGGATATAATTCCCGCACCGCCTGAAATGAATCCGGAAAACCGGTACGTCCTGTTTGCTCCAGTTCCGAACATGACCATCGGTCCCGCAGTGGACAACAACAGTGTAGGTCCTGACACTCCGGCTGTTTCAAACACCCTGATTGTTCCTGCCTTGACCCCGACCGTTAACCGCCAGGTTTTCCTGCGCCAGGTAAGACCGGAGGAAAGCGTACCCCCTGCCCCGTATGAAAAGTATTCAGCGAAATCCCCGAAGAATACTATCCCCCCGATCTCGGCACCCGCTTCAAATACGAACGCCGGCGATGAGCGGGAATCTTCTGGAACGGGACCCCCAGCATTTTGTTTCCATGAAAACAAATCGGATATTTCCGCGTCTTCGGAGCTACCTATTACTTCCGCCTTCGCAAAAAGTTCCATCAACGCTTCGCCAATTCTTATATCCAGTTGATGGTCCATCGGCGTTGAGAGTGTTTTTTCCGCCAAAAGAGTATCCTTCCCCGAGTAAAGTTCGTAGAACAGGGAAACTTCATCGTCAACGTGTGAATAGTGCGTATGGAGAAGATAATCCGGGCTGTGTTCCTGTCGGGTACTGGAAAAGCCCATGGAAGAAAGAGCCGTTCCGGCTGCAAGATACAGAATATTCTCGGTGCTTTTATCCGGTTCTTCGGATTCAAATTGATGGGCTACCGATTCTGGATAGACACTGACAGAATGAAGAAGCATAAAAGCCAACAGAAGAAGTACTTTTTGTAGTGAAGGTGACAATGTCTTGCTGCCCATACCACCAGTATAGCCGGAAGAATGATTTTATGCCGGTTTTCATGTTGGTAATGTACGATTTTTCCAACAATTTTGGCAGCAGTATTGACCTTCCCGCGATAATTTTGTATTCTCACCTTCGTTACGGGCGCTTAGCTCAGTTGGTAGAGCGTTTGGTTTACACCCAAAATGTCGGGAGTTCGAGCCTCTCAGCGCCCATGAAAACGCAAGCATAACGCTTGCGTTTTTTTTATTCCTCCAGCGTGATAAAACCGAGGTAATACAGTTCACTGTAGAGCTGTTTATACGATTCATCGTAACCGTATGCCATAACATACGCTTGAACATAGAACTGTTTATTATTCACATCGTTCCAGGTTGTCCAGGTAACATCGGGATCGCCATCGCGTATTTCGTCAAATTCAAATTTTGACGTATCAGAATGTATACCTTCATCCGCGCTTCTTCTGGGAACACCGTAATAGGTTGACGCGACATACATCGAAGGAACTTCATCAACATAGGGCAACAGTCGAACGGTAACCTGACGGTTGGTATTCGATGCTGCTATGAGTGGTGTTGACGTACGTTCAGTGGTTCTCATTCTTCGGTATTTCTTTGTGTTTATGATGTAATTGTAGGCAAGATAGGGATTATCCTCGTTGTACTGGTTAATCTGTAAGCGGTCGGTAGCGGCTTTACCCGAATTGTTGTAAATACGGTAATAAATCTCGAAGCCTTTGAAGTAATCGGCGGCTTCGCTGTAATTACGTGCGTCGGATGTTCTGAAACTGAAATAATTGAACACAGGATCCGAAGTGGGATCAAAATCCCGGTAGGAAACGGGGTGCAAATAGATAAATACATCAAGGCCACAGGAGAACAGTATGCTCAACAATCCCAGCAGCGTCACCAATCCTATATTTCTGAACCACTTCACACTCTTTCATCCACAAGTTCATAAATTACCACGGGACGGTTTTTCCCTTTTACCCTGATAGTATCAAGCTCCCGGAAAATGAAGTCGTCTTTAACACGGGCATAGGTGTATTCACTCACAATAATCATGGTCCCATAAACCTTGTTCGTACCTTCAAGCCGGGCACCAAGGTTTACATTGTCTCCCATGAGCGTGTAGTTCATCCGGCCGGCGGAACCCATGTTACCGACGGTCATGATACCGGTATTTATACCGATACCGATTGCAAGTCGCTTTTCTTCAGGCCAGTCAGCGTTCAGTTCGGCAAGTTTTTGTTTTTGCAACAATGCACACCGGCAAGCCCTCTTTGCGTGATCGGGTACATCAAGGGGCGCTCCCCAAAAACACATTATTTCATCGCCCACATATTTATCGAGAGTTCCACCGGTCTCAAGGATAATATCGGTCATGGCGGAAAGATACTCGTTCAAATGCTTTACCAGCTCTTGTGGAGTAAGCGTTTCTGAAAGGCTGGTAAACCCGCGGATGTCCGAAAAGAAAACGGTCAATTCGCGGTCAACTCCGCCAAGTTCCGGCGGATTGTCGATCATTCGTGTTACAACCTCGGGGCTCACATATTTGCCGAACATTGATCTGATTCTCTTTTTCTCCCGTTCTTCCGTACTCGACCGGTACAGAATTATGGTTATGTAGGTAAAGAACATGCCGGCGAACGGAACAGTATAGTTTATCAAAATTTGTTTGCTGTCGAAAAGGAATGAGCATGCCAAAAAAAGGATAAGGGCAAAAACGATCACCACAGGTATGGACACGAGATTCTTCATGCGGGCCGCCAGAAACGCGACAATCATGGTTGTAATAACCACGATAAGTATGTTCACATACAGCGGTAAATGACGGATAAACGATCCTGTAAGCAGCGTGTTCAAGGTATTCGCATGTATTTCAATCCCGTACATGAGTCCGTAGGGAGTCTGCTTTTCATCGTCTGCCATGCCTTTTTCAAAGGCACCAACCATGACTATTTTGTCCTTGAGTGCCCTGGTTTCAGGCCAAGTTTCCGGATTATCGCCGGTTTCACGAACGTATCCTGCGTATGGTCGTACCGGGAAGGTCTTGTAATCTCCCGGCGTTATTGAC
>CAZVEL010000259.1:0-4269 GCA_964626305.1 uncultured Treponema sp.
ATTTCATGACACGGAACCTGACCGCCCGAACACGTCCTTTTTCACCAAGAATTTCTTCCGGAGAAAGCATGTATTCGAAACGGATGCCCTCCTGTTCGGCACCTTGCAGTTCGATACTGTTTGCCGGAATATCTTTGCGGGACCGCCGGTAGGCTACCGTAACCTCGCTGTCCAGACGGTAGAGGGTACGTGCGACATCGATGGCCACATTTCCTCCGCCAATAACGAGCGTCCGTCGACCCGGTTTTCCAGCCTTTCCGGAAGCGAAGGTTTCCAGCCATTCATATCCACGGTGTACTCCGGCAAGCTTTTCGCCCGGAATACCCAGTTCACGTTCTCCATGAGCGCCAATACCCACGAGGAGGGCATCGTACTGCGACGATAGATCATTCAGGGAAATATCCCGGCCTATCTGTGTATTGTATACAAAACGCACCCCGAGTTTTCTCCAGAGTACCAGCTCCGTATCGAGCACATCTTTCGGGAGCCGGTACGCGGGTATTCCGTACCGGAGAATGCCGCCGGCCTTTCCGTGAGCCTCATACACGGTAACCTCGTGCCCGAGGCGGGCCAGATAAAATGACGCGGAAAGACCCGCAGGTCCCGCACCGACTATGGCAACCGTCTGTCCGGTCGCCGGTTTCTTCTCCTTGACCAGTTTTTTCCAGACATCCTTTTCACGGCCCATTTTGTACATGGTATCGGCGAGATAGCGGTGAATTTCGCCCTGCGCAACCGATTCATCCAGGGTATCCCGGCGGCAGCGCATCTGACAGTGGAAGTGACAGATGCGTCCCATGGTTCCGGGAAGCGGATTGTCACGCAAGGTAAGCTCGAAGGCGTCCTCAATCCGTCCTTCCTGCAGGAGGGCAAGATATCCGGGAATGTTCATGTGCAGCGGGCAGGAGTTTTCACACAGTGCTTCGAAGAGGCTTTCACAGACTCCTGACTCACAGCGTTTTTCATCAATATGCATGAGGTACTCATCACGGAAGTATTTGAGCGTGGTGAGTACCGGATTCGCCGCGGTTTGGCCCAGACCGCAGAGCGCGGTATCGCGTACCGTGAGGGCAATACGTTCAAGATCGTCCAGATCTTCACGGCGCGCCCGTCCTTCGGTGATATCGGTGAGAATCCGTAGCATCTGTGAAAGTCCCTCCCGGCAGGGCGCGCACTTGCCACAGGATTCCGCCGAGGTAAAACTGACAAAATACCGGGCTACATCGACCATGCAATTGTCCTGATCCATGACCACCATGCCGCCCGAACCCATGATCGCGCCAAGCGCATTGAGGGATTCATAATCAACGGGAGTTCCGAACTCGCTTGAAGGTATGCATCCTCCGGAAGGTCCGCCGGTCTGGATGGCCCGTATTTTTTTCAGGGCACCAGCGCCCTCGCCCATACCGTAGACAATCTGGTTCAGGGGTGTCCCGAGCGGAAGCTCCACGAGGCCGGTATTGTGAACCTTGCCGACCAGGGAAAAGACCTTGGTTCCAGGACTCTTTTCGGTACCGATGGACTTGAAGAGTTTCGGACCGGCACTCACAATCACCGGAACATTGCTCCAGGTTTCCACGTTGTTTATATTCGTGGGGAATCCGAGATACCCTTTCTGGGCCGGAAACGGAGGCCGGGGAACTGGCCGGCCGGACTGACCCTGTGCACTCGCGATGAGCGCGGTTTCCTCACCGCAGACAGAGACGAGATCAAAGGAGAAATCACTTCCCATGATGTTTTTCCCCAGAAATCCGTTGCGCCGTGCGTCATCAAGTGCTTTCTGCAGGCGCTGGACAGCAAGGGGATATTCCGCCCGGACATAGATGAAGCCATCCGTTGATCCGGTGGCGTACGCGCCGAGAATCATGCCCTCAATAAGCATGTGTGGATCACTTTCGACGGCGTTACGGTTCATGTAGGCACCGGGGTCGCCTTCGTCGGCATTGCAGACCACATATTTTTGCGTTCCCTCATTCTGCCGCATAAGTTTCCATTTGATACCGGTTGGGAATCCGGCGCCGCCCCGCCCCCGGAGGTTCGCTTCGGTCACGAGATCAATTACATCTTCCGGCTTGAGTTCACCAACTGCGCGGGCAAGCGCCCGGTAACCCCCGATTGCAATATATTCATCGATATTCTCGGGATCAATCAAACCCGAATCCCTGAGTATCCATTTTTCCTGCCCCTTGAAAAAGGCAAGTTCATTCCATTCGGGAACCTTGTCAAATCCTTCGCCGAAAACCGCGCTGCCAGTACGGAAATCCCACCGGCTGATTTTTGCCCGGGCTTTACGGGAAAGCTTCCTGAGTGCTTCGGGGTCCGCAGCTGCGGCAACATAGGTTTTCGCGGATTTCGCGGAAGCCTGGGTAAAAAGGAGCACCGGATTGCCGGGAGTGTACATCATGAGCAGAGGCTCCTCGGCGCAAAAACCGAAACAGCCGGTACGCTTTATCTTCACCCCTGTTCCGGCGGCTGCCGTTTTCAGGGCATTAAAAAGCTCCGTGGCGCCGTTACCGATACCGCAGGTACCGAGCCCTACGGAAATTTGCGGCTTCTTTGGAATAACACCGGCTATTCCTTTTTTTGCTGATTTCTCAAGATTTGCTGCAATCATTTTCCACCCCCTTTTCGAATACCGTTGATCAAGCTGCAGAGCTGACTGACGGTTACCCGGGAATGGATCACGCCATCCACCTCCACTACCGGTGCGAGGGCACATTGCCCGAAACAGGCAACAACCCGAACAGTAAAAAGACGGTCAGAAGTGGTATAAACAGTTTCCTCGTCTTCCCGGAAATCGGGGACGCCCATGAGTGCCATCGCTTCACGGAGGAGACTGAGGGAACCGCGGGTATGACACGCGGTCCCCCGGCATACGGTTATGGTATGTTTTCCCTGGGGCGAAAGATTGAAATAGGAATAGAAGGTTGCGACCGACCAGACGCGTGAAAGGGGTATCCCGGCTATTTCGGAAACCGCAGTGAGTGCATCTTCACTCAGATACCGGAATTCATCTTCATCCTGAATCCGTTCCAGAATGGTCAGAAGGGCACCGGGTTGTTCCCGGTATTCCTCATAGAGTGTTTTGATCTTCTTCCGGAGTGTTCCCGGAGAAGCAGTAAGCGATTTTTGCATAAACAGCCTCCCAAATGCCCTGTTTCCGAAGTAGAAAAGGAGGGAAGAACTGCTGCCTGACCCTGATGCAACGGGCTGTGTAATATACTATCCGGAAAATGCCAACTAATTACGGTAATTCCTTATCTATAATTAACTCATGATTTCCGGTATAATGCAAGAAATTTATGTACCCGTCGGGGTTGTCCATGCCCGGTCAGGACTAAAACGGAATCTCTTCACTTTTTCCCCTCTATACGCAATACTCATGACATGATTAATCCTGCACAAAAACCGACGAACCCTCTGTTGACTGCAGCCCGGCTCGGTCTTGCGTCCGCGCGTGAAAATGCCCTTCCCGGAGTTATTCTCTGGATTGTCGCTGTTTTCATTGTGGCCGGCTACTATTACCTTCCGCCGGTAACCGCCGCGCTCACCTGGCTGGGAGATCTCAAAGAATCTGCCGGATACCGGTATTCAGCTATCGCAACCGCCATTTTCGGCGGCCTCATTCCTTTTCTCTGGCGGCTCTTGCACGCACATACAATGAAACGACTAACACCCGCACTGCCCGCAACATGGAAGGTCCCAGCATGGCAGGCAGGTTTATTTCTCTTTTTCTTCTGGGGTTGGAAAGGTATTGAGATAGACTTCCTGTACCGAATGCAAACAGTTGTGTTCGGCACAGGAAATTCCGCCGCGGTCCTTGTTCCCAAGGTACTGGTGGACCAGTTTGTGTACAATCCGCTATGGGCCGGATGGACTCAGATCCTTGCGTACTGGTGGCTGGAAAATGCTTTCAGCAAATCAGCGTTAACAGACCGTGCTCTATGGAGCAGCATCGGACCGCGACTCGTCACCATACTGATTTCAACCTGGGGCGTCTGGATTCCCATGGTCTCAATCATTTACGCAATGCCGTCCAATCTTCAGGTACCCCTGTTCAATATCGCGCTGTGCTTCTGGGGTCTCATGCTTGCCAGTCTGACAAAGGAGAAATAGCCACAAATTATTGACCTGCGGCAACAACCTCCTTGTCCCAGGCACCACTTTATAACTGCTGCCAATAATGTTGGGAAAACCGGCAGTTAATTAACTCATTCAACAAGATGCCGGGCGAACCATCCGTTCCCCGGCTGCCCTTTTTCAGGAACC
>CAZVEL010000260.1:0-2042 GCA_964626305.1 uncultured Treponema sp.
TATCAATGACTACCCGATACATGCTCATCCCGTCCAGCAGGGACTGCATCGCACCGAAGGGACAGAGTATGCTGCACTGGGTCCGCTTCTTCGTCAGCAGGGGAAGCACAACCACCAACATGAGGAACAGCGACATGAAAGCAAAAGTCCAGATGAGCGACGGGATATCCACTATCTGCGAAAATTCGGTTATCAACTTGAAGGGACAAAACCACTGGCAATATATGGAAGACATGAAGGCAAGCGTCATGAGCACAAGAAATATCAGGACCGCAAAATGAAACGCGCGGATCTCGCGGTTCTTCGCTACCGTTTTTACCAGCGGTTTTTTCCTCATACCGGAGAACCCGTCTTCGAGGCCTCCGTAAAAACAGGCCCAGGAACACCAGCCGCGGCCGATGGTTATGGTCGCTACAAACCAGATCACCAGCATACTTATAATAGAAGCATAATGGCCGGTAATCCGTGCCGGGAACACTACCGTTTTGGTGAGTACATAGGGAATAAAAGCCAGGGGAATAACTATATGACAAAAGGGCATCTCGCTTTCTGCAAAAGTATTTGCCGTCTGGGCCATACTGCCGCGTTCATCATAAAGATTACCGATAAAGGCCACGGTAAAAAGCATCGCGAATACAAACTGGAAAATTCTCCGGTATTTGTTCACCTTTCCGGTGTACATGATGGCCGCAAAGATGCCGATCAGGAAAAGACCGTAGATCCAGCTATATACCGAACCGTCGCCAAGACTGATGGTAAAAAAATAAACAAGCAGCGCCATGAGCGCCGTCAACAATGATTTCACTGCCATATCAACCTCGGGTTATCACTGATAGAAAAAAAGCGGAATCAGTCCCGCAAAAATGAGAAAGTATCCCGCGACGAGGAGCTGCGCGAATTGCGCGACCCGGCGCAGAAGCGCGATACGGTTCACAACATACGGAAGACCGAGTACCGGAAGAAAGAATGGCAAGGTTCCAACAATGAAGGCCGCGAAAAATGCCGTCGATACAATGATCGACCCCGACTTCAGGCAGAGAAACAACATTGTCCAGAACGCTGGGCAGATATGAAGCCCGACAGAAAGTCCTGAAACAAATGGAGATATGGAGTCTCCGGCGGACGACGGAACTGTAACAGTACAACGTCCGCAGCGGACTGTTCTTTTTCCCTGTATGAAAAGCCGGTAATCGGCAATAAGCACAAGACCGCACGCAATGTAGCCGAATACGGACAATTTGCTCGCGAGTACCGGGTCAAAGAACGACGAGACAATGAGCCCCGCACGAGCGAAAAGTGCGCCAATGATCGCGTAAGTGGTAAACCGTCCGGCAAGAAACCAGAGCGTCCGCTTCACCGTCGTCCATACGGTTACCTCGCTGCGTCCGCAGAGCATCGGTACGAGCGGCGGTACACAGTACATGGCGCAAAAGAGGCCGGTGGACAATCCCAGCAACAGCGATTCGATCATTCCCGAAACAAGCGTCATTCCTCATACCTCCGTAAAATATCCCGTGCGTTTTGAACCGCCGCTGTATCAGCTCCGGTTTCGACACAGGCATCAAGAGCGTCGAGCGCGGCATCAATGTCGCCGGCATCCAGATAGTACAGACTACAATTCAAGAGAACGGCCGCACTGTCTTCCGGAGACGACGGCAGCGGATGATTTTCAAACCAGCGCACATCGTCCGCGATTACCGCATACCGCTTGAGCGGCGAACTCCTGCTCACTTCAATTCCGTTCGAAAGACGAATGAGCCTGAGTTCGCCATTATCCGGCGCCCGGGAAACCGCGCTATCCATGTACTTTGCGCCTTCTTCAAGCAGGGTGAGTGATTGAATCGGATCCTCGTCCGCGTAGAATGACGCTTGAATGGTGATGACACTCCCGTAATACGCACGGGCGACCATATTCTTTTCAATAAACGGTTCAAGTGTTTCCCGGCATTTCAACGCGGTCGCCTCACCTTCCGCAAGGGATCGGTCATGCAACGCGATGCCTCTCTCTATCGCCGCGGACATGGATTGTGCACAAACACCGA
>CAZVEL010000261.1:0-4562 GCA_964626305.1 uncultured Treponema sp.
TGACTTTCAGGATCTGGTAGATTCCGTATTGAAATAGGATTCTTTTATCTTGTCCAGAATAATTTCATCTGCCGGAGCAAAAAGATAATCATCCATTTCATGAGCAGTAACCCAGCGTATTTCGTCGTGATCATGCAGGGTAAAATGACCGTCTAGCAGGATAGCGCGTACCGCTATCAGGTGCACAACCTTGGTCCCGTAATCGTATACGGTCTCCGCAATTATATCTCCGGCCTCTATCCGCACATGCATTTCTTCATGAAGCTCACGCGCAGCGCATTCAGCGGGTGATTCTCCGGGCTCTATTTTACCGCCGGGGAATTCCCAATACCCTCCGAGAAAGGTATCCGCTTTCCTGCGTGCAATGAGGATTCTGCCCTCCGTGTTTTCCAGTACCGCAGCGGCTACGTCTATCATATAACAAGTATAGGCGCCAATTTCTATCATTGTCAAAATCGAAATGCCGGTATACTCTGTAGTCATGAAATCTGTAGCAATCCATAGTGTACGAAGTTATGAGCTGGATGCGTACAATCATGTGAACAACGCAGTATATCTCCAATACCTTGAATACGGACGAATGGAATTCCTCAGATCCGTCAATTTCGATTATGAAGGACTGGCGGAAGCCGGTTATTCATTGTTTATAACCAGGGTCGATATCCGGTACCGGGTGCCTGCCCGGCTTTTCGACGAATTGAAAATTGAGGCCGAGCCGGTCAAGCTCGGCGGGTTATCCGGAACATTTCACCAGCGAATTCTCAATCAGCGAGGCGAAGTATGCGCAGAAGCAGATGTAACCTGGTGCTGCACCAATTCAAACGGAAAACCGGCAAGAATCCCCGAAGAGTTCCGGGTGCCTGAACTTGCCCCAGACGCATAACCGGGCAACATTCAACAAGTACTGAAGAAAACAGGAGACCATAATGAGCAACATTGATTTTTTCATAAAAATCCTTGAAATCATTTCTTATGTCATCAGCGTTATCAGCGTCGTCGTAGTCATTTATGGAACAGCAATAGCAACGGCAAAATTTCTCCGGAATGAACTCCGCAGATTCAAATGCAAGAATATCACACACCAAATCCGTGTGCTTCGCGCCGACCTGGGCACGTACCTGCTGCTCGGGCTGGAATTTCTCATTGCGTCCGACATTCTCAAAACAATAATCGAGCCCGGTCTGCATGAACTGCTCCTGCTGGGTGGAATAGTTCTGCTCAGAACCATTCTGTCCTTTTTCCTCGACCGTGAAATCAGGCTCATCGAGATGGAATCACGGCGTAATCCTGAAAGAACGAGCTGCTAACCGCGCACTGCGTCCTCACGGACAAAGGCCAACACGTCTGCGGGATCCTGCACGGAAATACCCGCGTCCTCCGCGAAGCGGCGGGCCCTTCTCGCAGGAGCAAGGACATCCTGCGGCCGGTGGGCATCCGAGTTGCAGATGATAACCGCACCGGCTCCCGCCGCCATTTCCCAGAATTCACGCACCGGATACGGCGCACGGGGTCCATTGTCCCCGGCAATGGGAACACGGTTCAATCCAAGCCCGTTTATCTCCATGGGTAATCCGGCATCAACGGCTGCGTCAATTATTTCCCGGCAGGCGGACAGGACGTCTTCATCAAGGTGTGGATATCCGGCTAAAAATATATCGGGATGGGCAATGTAATCGTACAGACCGCTCTGGATTCCCTGCACGGTCATGTTTGTGTACCGTTTAAGTCGTTCCCGCCCGGGATACTCCGGGATATACCAGAACGCTCCGTCTTCTTCGACCCAATGTGACCCATATACCAGATATTCGGCACCGAGTTCATAGCGAAGATAATCACGGTACCAGGATTCATAGGCGGGATGCCATTCACATTCAAATCCCCAGTACAACGGAAATGGAGCTGTTTCCTGTGCCAGGGCAATAAGCTCAAGATATTCCGGAACATTGGCAACAGCCATGCGGCTGCCGGACCATGTGGAATCAGGATAGGGGCAATGGTCGGAAATTCCGAGAACCGAACAGCCGTCAGCGGCTGCCTGTTGCACATAATCGACCGGGTCTCCGGTTGCATGCTTGCACAAACGAGTATGGGTATGAAAACTGCTTATATTCATGTGTCTTGAGTATATCGGATTGGAAGAAAGTCGGCTATGGGTTATTCACCTTTAAGATAGAGTTGCATGAGCATGACAAATGCGTAAATTTTCTTGTACACCTCTATTATCCATTCACGGATGGGCTGTTCGGCGTTCATTTCCAGTTCTTTCCAGTTGGTAATCAACGCATGCGGTGATTTTTCATAGTCTTCTAGAATTCCCTTGAGGTTCCGGGCAATAATGATAAAGTGCTGGGTACCATCGGTAAGAAACTTGAGGGCCTTTTCATTCACGTCTTTTAATTGCGTTCGTAGCTGCTTGATTACTTCCTTGTCGCGCTCCGCACGGGTAAGCATTACGCGCAGTTTTGATCCAATCTCGTCATCTTCCGCGAGAGACTCATCGAATGCTGTTATCCGATCAGAAATATCCAGAAGCTCATGAAAGCTCTGGGAGTACGCAACGGAAAGACTTGCGGCCGCCCATTTCCCGCGAACGAGGAAAAGATCCGTCAGCGATCTGATATCGCGTTTGAAATAATCAATCAAAAAGGCTTTCATGTAGTTTAGCTCCTCAACATAGAGGTAGCCACCCAGCATCTTCTTTTCGAAGGCAGGATTGTTCCGCTCGGCGTAGTTCTTCAAACGCACAATCGCTTCTGTGCCAAAAATATTCTTTAACAGTTCCGATGCCTTGCCCGATTTTTTTTCCTGCTGAATCTGCTGCACAATCATCTCAGTCTGGGTCTTCATCTTCTGCAGGTAATTATCAACAATCCGCGTGTTTATCACCTCGCGCTGTACAATATAGTCGGGATTCTTGTCCAGATGACAGATAATTTGTTCAAGTATTTCGGAGCGGCGTACTTCTCCGAGAATATTCATGAGTTTGTTCCAATGACCGATTGAAACTGCATCCACTTCCCGGTACGCCTTTACAATTGAGAAAATCTTTGCCCAGTCCGCTTCGAGCGGCAGGGCATACAGAACGACGGCAAAATCTTTGAGATCCTCCAATACGTATTCACCGCGTATGGTATCAAACTTCGGAGTATAGCTGAATGTCCGCTCGGGGATTCCTGAATCGAACTTCTTGAGGAGGAAGTAATAATCAAATGATACAAAATTGACCATCATTTCTAGCTGGGAATACAACGTATCAATCTGGTGGATCTTTTCAGCGTCGAATTCGCCCATAAAGGCCGAAACTTCGTTACGCACCTGTTCGGTAAGTTCCCGGATATTGGTCGATTCTGCCCGTTCCTTGATGGCATCTTCCGTAAGCCGGTCCCTGATCGCGGCCTGTTTATCCGAGAAGGACATTTCCACGAGAACATTTTTCAGAACCATGGAGGTATTGGCATTCGCAAGAATAACCTGGGCCGCACCGACGACCTTGTACACTTCATAGAAGAATTTTGCCATTGCAGGCAACGCTTCTTCGGAACCCGGGCGATACCATTTATACCGGTTCTTTGACAAGGCCTTGGCAAGTGCCTTGAGCTGACGTCGCTTTTCCGCTTCGGGATCATTTGAGGAAAAAAATAGCCCTATGAGACGGGAAAAAATGTTTCCTGGTTGTTCGCCCATGTTTCTACTATGTGCCAAAAAAATGCTGCTGTCAATAAAGGACATCCTGTGAAATATTTCTCAGAAAAAACAAAGCGTTACTTGACAGTCCTTTTTCGATTTGCTACACTAACTGTGATTTATTTCACAGGAGATGCTTTTGGGAATTCCGCGTCCGACAGCAGAACGATTATCGCGACTCGCCTATCTGCTTGAACAACAAGGCGGAGACAATACTCCGCTTACTTCGGCAGAAATGGAACAGCTGACCGGTTGGCCAAGCCACACGATTCGAAAGGATATCTCGGTGCTCGGACGCTCTTCAGGGATTGCAACCAAGAACGGATATCCTCCCCGTGAACTGGCTGCGGTAATCCGCGAAGCACTCGGATTTACCAAAATGGAGCACAATTGCTGTATTGTTGGACTGGGACGAATCGGATCGGCTTTTCTGGATTACACAGGCTTTAATGAAAGCCCGTTCACCATCCGTGCCGGATTTGATTCAAACGTAAACCGGATAGAGATTTTGAAGGCAGACTTCCCTCTCTATCCAACCTTCAAGATGAAGGACGTGATTCCCCGTCTGGATATCCGGTACGCCATCCTGACCGTTCCGCCGGATCAGGCGACGCCGGCTGCGGAAAAGCTCATTTCCTGCGGAATCAGGGGAATTGTCAATTTTACCCCGGTCATTCTCCCGTCCCCTCCGGGGGTAGAGATTGAACAGGTATCAATATTAGACGCGCTCGGAGCGGTTACCGCCCGGCTCGCAACAACCACGAAGGAGTGATGATATGAAAAGAGTGTATAATTTCTCTGCAGGACCTTCCATGCTTCCCCAGGCCGTTCTTGAAAAAGCGGCATCGGAAATGCTTGATTACAACGGAACCGGGCAG
>CAZVEL010000262.1:0-2074 GCA_964626305.1 uncultured Treponema sp.
ACAAAAATGCTCTATAATTATCAAGAGTGTGTTCGATTAGACACAAAGATGGGTGATTATTATGACAAAAGGCAAAATCCTGATTGTAGACGACGAAGAACCGGTCCTCGAAAGTTACTCCTTTATCATCGAAAACAATGCCCCTCACTTTACCCTGGCCGGAACCGCCCGTAACGGGACCGAGGCTGTCGCCAGAATTTATGAGCTCAAACCGGATGTTGTATTCATGGATATCAACATGCCCGGTCTGGACGGTCTGGAAGTAATTTCCCGGGTCCACAAAGATTTTCCCGATACGGTTTTCATTCTGTCCACGGCGTATGAACGCTTCGATATCGCGCGGCGTGCCATTCCGCTCGGGGTGTTTTCCTATCTTGTCAAACCGGTTACCCGTCAGGTTTTTCTGGATACGCTTGATCAGGTTTCGGCGGAACTGGGCAAACAGAAAAAAAAGGATGAACGGTCCGGGACCATTCTGCTGGAACAGCGGTTTCTCAAGGAATCGCTGTGGAAGCGAATGGATGAGGATCAATGGTACCGGTATCGGCGTACGCTGGCTTTGGACTCCGATGAGGGGATGGTCTGTTTTATCAGTCTTGATTCCGGGCAGAATGCTTTCTATAAGCGGATAAATACAGAACTTGATCTCAAATACCGTTTTCTGTTTACCGAACACCTTCATCTTGGCATGTATTTTTTCCCCGGTGTAACAGACCGGGACTCGCTTGCAGAAGTCGTTCTCCGGACCATCGAATCCTGTGTTCCTTCCGGAGTCCTGTCCTTTACCGGCTTTGGTTCAATCCGTCCATGGAATGAACTCGACTGTTCCTGTAACGAGGCATTGTGTTCCCTGCAGGAAAAAAAGAACAGTACTGATATTCGTTTACGGGAACGGTTCAGGATTGTACAGCTTCGCCGGAAAATGGGCTTCTCGGATATTGAAGAAGTGCGGCAGCTTTTTACCGAGTACTGGGAAGAGGTTTTTGCGTCGTATGCTTTTGAAACGGCGAAGGCCAAGATGATCACCCTGTTTACCCTGCTCATGGATGACACAACAGATTTTTATCAGGTTCATACCGATGAAGCTCCTCCCTTTTTACCGGCTGAGGAGATTGCATCGCTTGAAAATATCGCTGTATGGAAGGACTGGGCGCTCTCTGCGTTCAACCGGCTATATTTACTTTCAAAAAACAAACGGAGCGGAGAGCTCCCGGTACCGCTCATGCGGGCAGTTGCTTTTGTGGATGAACATTTTGACGGGCAAATTCAGCTTGCTGATGCTGCCTCCCATGCCAGCATTTCACCTGCCTACCTGAGCCGTCTTTTTTCAGAACATCTGGGTATTTCCTTTATTGAGCACCTAACGGCCCTGCGTATGGAACGAGCGGAACAGCTCATACGGGAAAACCGTATGAGCATCAAGGAAGTATGTTTTGCTGTCGGCTATCAGGATCCCAACTACTTCAGCAAGGCGTTCAGAAAGACGGTCGGCATGTCGCCGAGCATGTATGCAGAGAGGAGTCGTTATGAAAAAAGCTGTCAGTAGTTTTTGTGCTCTGGTTCTTGTTGTTTCTCTTTGCTCCTGCATCCGCAGCCAGGAAAAAGAAAAAGAGGACCGGATTCTTATCGGCTTTTCCATCGCAACGGATACCTTCATCATTGAACGGTGGAACAAGGATATCAAAATTTTCACCGGCGCTGCCGCGGAATCCGGCGCTGATGTTCTGGTACAGCTCTCTGCGGGAGGTACTCAGGAACAGATTGACCAGATAAACTTCATGCTCGGACGGGATATTGATGTCCTCGTCGTTATTGCTCACGACACCGAGATGCTTTCCGGTGTTATCAAGAAGGTCCGCGACGCGAAGATTCCGGTTATTGCCTATGACCGCCTCATCATGGGGGTCCCGGTTGACGCTTTTGTTTCATTTAACAACCGGGAGGTGGGGCGTTTGTTCGGCAAAGCCCTCCTGCAGGAGGTTCCCCGGGGGAAGTACCTGGTGGTAAATGGTTCCCTCCGGGACAGCAACAGTTATGAAGTGAATAAAGGGTTGTATGAAATACTTTCTCCTGC
>CAZVEL010000263.1:0-4708 GCA_964626305.1 uncultured Treponema sp.
TTGCTCTTGAAAATGCCATAAGCCGCCGACGCGCGGCAACCCTGAACCGGTATGCCCCCAGCGTCAGTCTTTCTGAGTCTGCGTCTGTTTCAGATATTCAGGACGGTTTTTCCGCTCCCGAAACCGGAACCTTTTCCCTTTCAGTTGCCATTCCTCTAAATGGATATATTCCCGGTTCGGTAACACGTGTGGACGCGAAAGAACTGGACGCAGATGTTGAACGGGCAGAGCTTGCCCTGAATGACGTACGGATTCAGGCACAGGAGGAGATCCGTGATTTTACCGACACACTGAATCGTCTTCAAAAAAGCATAGAGCTTACACGACTGAATGAATCGGTGGCGGTTCGTGCGTATGAGCTTTCACGGGAGGGATATGAATCCGGACTGGTTACCCAGACCGATCTTGATGAAGCCCGACAGAAAAGTCTTGAAGCACGGTTTTCCGTGCTGAACGCAGTGTATTTATACAAATCCGCATTGATAGAACTGGCATATGCTCTTACCATGGAAGAACGTGAGTTGTGCCGACCGGGAGAGGGATCATGAAAAATTGTGAACGGATTATTCAGCTGATATTACTTATACTGATAGCCTTTGCGGCGATTGTCCTCGCGATAACCTTTTTTGGCGGAGGCGACGCTGCTCCAGCCACAGGTGCCGCTTCCCGCGGGGCAGCGGGATCTCCCGTTACGCTGACCGTAGGCGCCCTTCGAGCCGAACCGGCGTCGCTCATTCAGACCATCCGTCTGAACGGTGATGTATCGTCGAAGTCCAAACTCTCTCTCTTCGCGGATACTGCCGGAAAACTTGTATCGTACGAAGCTGGAATCGGCAGCGAGGTTCACCGCGGTGATGTAGTTGCCTGGGTTGATCCATCCCGGCCGGGAGCGCCCTATGCGGTAAGTCCGGTACGCTCAACCATAAAGGGAACCGTAATTGACCTCCCCTACACGGTAGGAGAAACCGTATCCACCTCTTCTCCTGTCGCAGTAGTCGGTACCCTGAACGATCTCCAGATCATTACTCATGTTCCGGAAAAGTACATTTCCATTCTTGGTACCGGCCTTTCCGCTGAGGTTTCGCTCGTTTCCTATCCTGGTGAAGTGTTCCCGGCTGTTGTTACCATGGTGAGTCCGGTTGTGGACACCGCTTCGCGTACGGTGGAAATACGCCTTGATGTAACCGACACCGGGGGGCATCTCCGGCATGGAATGTTCGCGGTCATCGTGCTTGTGACCCGTGAAGTGCATGACACCATTGTGGTTCCCAAAACGGCTGTACGTACCTACAACCAGCAAAACGTGGTGTATGTAATAGATGATGATAAGATTGCACGTCGCACTATCGTAGAAACAGGATTATCAAACGACACGGAAATTGAGCTGGTGTCCGGTGTTTCGTTCGGAGATCTGATCGTTGCTTCCGGGGCCGTGTCCGACGGGAGCCCGGTGCGGATAGCGGACGGAGAAAGTAACGAATGAAAGTATCAGAACTTTCTGTTCGTCAGCCGGTAACCATTTCTATGCTCTACGTGCTTGTTTGCGTAGTTGCCTTGATCTTTGTTCCCCGGCTCGGAGTTGCCCTGTATCCCACTGTTAACCGGCCAGTATTTACCGTAGGAACCTTCTGGACTGATGTAGGCCCTGAAGAGGTGGAACAGAATGTAACCCGGGTGCTCGAATCACGATTGAGTGTTATTTCCGGACTCAAGGAAATGTCGTCCACTTCTGCACTCGGAAGGAGTTTTATCCGGCTGACCTTCGGGTATGATGTTGACCTTGACGAGGCCTCAAACGACATAAAGGAAGTACTCACCAATGCGTCGAGAGCACTTCCCGATGATTGCGACACGCCCATGCTCTGGCACTACGACGCCAACGCCCGTCCCATCATGCGTCTTACCGTTTCTGGAGACATGGCCGTTAGTGAGCTCCGGGTTATCGCGGAAGATACCGTGGCTCCGCTTCTTGAGCGTATTGAAGGTGTCGCGACTGCCGACGTTTCAGGCGGGGCTGCCCGTATCGTACGGGTGGACGTTAATGAAAACCGGTTGCGCGCCTACAAGCTGACTCTTTCGGGGATCGCTTCTGCGCTTTCCGCCCGGAATCTCCGTGCTTCGGGAGGAAGTCTCCTTGATCATGGTATAGACTATGAAATATATCTGAACGAGGCCTTTACCAGTCTCGAAGATATCCGCCATACCGTTGTCTCGTCAGTATCAGTTCCCGCAACCGGGGCCAATGTAACTCGCTCCCATGTGGTGCGCCTCGAAGATGTTGCCGAAGTTTACGAGATGAATGACTACTCGGGAAGCCGGGTGTACATTGACGGTGTACCGGGCTTGTACATTTCTGTTTCCAACGAAACCGATTCGAACAGTACCACGGTTGCCCGTTCGGTACGTGAGGGTATCCCCGAAGTAAATTCCATGCTCCCTCTGGGCGTGAGCATTTCCATCCTGAGTGACGACACTACCATGATTTCCGATACCATGAGTGAAGTGTACAACTCTGCCCTTCAGGGTGGTCTTTTGGCTATGCTGATTATTCTGCTTTTTTTACGGAGCATGAAAGGAACGATCATCATCGGTTTTTCCATGCCCATTTCCATACTGGTTACACTGCTTGGCATGTCGCTCATGGGACTCACGTTGAACATTATGACCATGACCGGGCTCATTCTTGGCATCGGCATGATTGTGGACTCGTCCATCGTTGTGCTGGATAATATTCACCGGTACCGCGAGCAGGGTGAAAATGCGGCCGTTGCTTCAATTCATGGAAGCGGTCAGGTCGTCATGGCCATCACCGCGTCAACCATGACCACCCTTTGTGTCTTTTTGCCCGTCCTCATTTACAAGGCTGATCTTGAAATGCTGGGGCAGATGTTCGGCGATCTCGTGGTTACGGTTGTTCTTTCCCTTTCCGTCTCGCTCTTTGTCGCCATGACCCTGGTACCGGCAATGAGCGGGAGTATCCTCAAGCTGCATACCCGCCGTCAAAAACCCCTGCGAGCCCGGCTGATACAAAAAGCTGACCGCCTTATTGAATCAGCTCTTTCACAACTGGAGGAAAACTATGCGAAAGCGGTTGCCTTCGTGCTTCACAATCGTCTGCTTGTCATGACGCTTGTTGTGTTGATCATGACCCTTTCGCTCATGAAGTTTGTTTCGCTCGGTATGAGCTTCGCTCCGGAATCCTCGAGCGATGATATGGTTACCATCACCATGACATTACCGGTGGGAACCAACCGTGATGTGACCGAGGAAACCCTTTTCCTGGTACAGGATATTGTGAAGGAACGTGTGGACGGTTATTCCAGCCTTATTCTGACGGTGGGGCGTGAAAACCGGGGAAATCTGCTCATCAATCTTCCCCCGCTCGATGAGCAGGTTCTGACTCCGGTAAAGATCCGGGAGCTTGTTGAGAAGAAGCTTGCGACCATTCCCGACGCGGTATTTACGTATTCAACAGGAAGGCGGTTCCGGCCCTCGTCTCCTGTCGACATACGTCTTTCGTCGGAAGATATTTCCGCTGTGGAAATTGTTGCCGCCGATATTGTACGCATCCTTGAAGAACATGTTCCCGAAGTTGTTGATGTGGAGACTGACTTTGAATCCGGCCTGCCGCAGTATACCATGGTGATTGACCGTGACCGGGCCTCCGCGCTCGGAGTTTCGGTTTCTGCCGTCTCCTCTGAAATACGTGCCGCGCTCAACGGATTGCGTGCCACGAGCTGGCAGCAGGGAAATGACGATATAGATATCATGGTGCATCTTCCCGATCTTGATGTCGCGTCTCTTTCCGACCTGGGACGTCTCATGGTAAATGGTAAAAACGGAAGTGTCATGCTTGACAACCTTGTTACCTTCCGCAGGTCAGTTGCGCCTACCACCATTACCCGGGAAGAGGGCATGCGGATCAACCACGTTACTGCGAACATCCGTACCGGACTGGCAGCAACGCAGGTTCAGCCCTTGGTGGAAAAAGCTGTTGCGCAACGTCTGGTGCTTCCCGAATCCGTTTCTCTTTCCTACGCGGGGGAAGCCCAGGATCTTGGAGAATCCGGATCAACCATGATCCTGGTGGTCATTATCGCGATCTTCCTCGTGTTCATCGTCATGGCGGCACAGTTTGAATCGCTTGTGGATCCGTTCATCATTTTCATGTCGATCCCGCTTCTTTCCATCGGTGTTGTCTGGCTGTATGTGCTGAGCGGACAACCCTTTTCACTTTTTTCGGCGGTGGGTGTTGTAGCGCTTGTGGGAATTGTAGTAAATAACGGTATTGTACTGGTGGATTACACCAACAGTCTGGTGAAAAAGAAAGTACCGGTTTTTGATGCCTGTGTATTGGCCGCGAAGAATCGTCTGCGTCCCATTCTCATGACCACGCTCACAACGGTTTTCGCGATGGTTCCCATGGCCTTTTTCCCGGGGGACGGCGGCGAGATGATGCAGCCTATCGGCATTACCATGGTGGGCGGGCTTTTGTCCGGAGCGGTGATGACCCTTTTTGTGACGCCCATCATGTACAGCCTGTTTAACAAACGAAAAGAGAAAAGGTTCGATGATCCGGAGTCTCTCCAGAACATGCTCGCGGAATTCGACCGGTAGAGGAGATATAATGAAAGCAACGGAAAAATGCCCTTGTGGATCGGGCAACAAATTCGGAGAATGCTGCGGCCCGGTAATCTCGGGCAAACAA
>CAZVEL010000264.1:0-7335 GCA_964626305.1 uncultured Treponema sp.
ACGGCAGGGAGTATCCGCTTGCATCAACACGTTCGATACGCCAGGGAAAGTATCACCTGTATGCAGATGTTTCAGATACCGTCAACAAGGTTTCCAATACGCTTGCTCCGTTCAGAGTAACCATTCTCTTGAACGGATCGGAATATGCGAGTATCCCCTTCGAAATCATTGCCGGAACATCAGGCACACTTCAGCTCGGTTCTACAGAACAGGGTAATGGGAGTCTGTATAATGATGCCGGACTTCTTAGCCTGGGAGAAATCTCTTTAGCGCGAGGCAAAAACGATATAAGCATCATTGCCCGCGATATTACGGGCAATGAGCACATCCTAGCCTGGAGCATTACTGCAGAATAACCGGATTATTCTCCGTAGAGATGTTCGAGTTCATGAAGGAACTCGAGAGTCCGTTCCTTGCAGCTTCCACAAGCGGTACCGATCTTGGTTCTCGCCTGAAGATCCGCCCAGCTCCGGTCACCAGCCTTGTATGCTTCTTCTATGTCACGGTCAGTAATATTGAGGCAACTGCAGATTACTTCTACGTTTTCACGTCCTTGCAGGGGAGGTAGCTTGTTCTTCTCGAGATAGTCGTCTATTGCAGCACGAAGCGCCTTGTCTCCAAGAACAGAGCAATGAATTTTGTTTGAAGGCAATCCGCCGAGTTTCGCGACAATATCTTCCGGCTTGAGTATGTAGGCATCCTCAATACTCATGCCTTTGATCGCCTCTGAAAGAATGGATGTTGAGGCAAGTGCACTCGCGCATCCGTAGGTTTTCCAGCGGCAGTCGGTTATAACTCCGTCCTTTATACGGAGCAGGATGAGCATCTGGTCTCCGCATTTGATATTCCCCACGATTCCCCGTCCGTCACAGGGCCAGTCCGCCTCATCCGTTTCGAGAACGTTACGGGGATTCATAAAATGATCTTTTACCGTATCTGAATATAACCAGTCATTCATGGTGAATTACTCCTTGTGTGATACTGTTGAAAACGATCGCAGCCGCGCGATGATGGGCGGTACTTTTTCAAGTACATACTCTATTTCTTCCTCAGTGGTTTCATTACCCATACTGAACCTGATGGAACCATGGGCAAGCTCCGGTCCCACTCCGGTCGCAACCAGCACATGGGATGGTTCAAGATCGCCGGACGCACAGGCGGATCCGGTTGATACATCAATGCCTTCCAGGTCCAGGCTTAACAATATTGCCTCCCCTTCCGCCCCGGGGAATGAGACATTCAGGGTGTTGGGGAGCACATGTTCCGGATGTCCGTTGACTCTGATATCGGGAACCTTTGCAATAAATCCGTCACGAAGACGATTACGGAGCGTCCGCATCCGCGATCCGTACCGGTCAAGCCGTTCGGCGGCAAGCAGCGCTGCTTCGCCAAAAGCGATTATTGCGGGCGTATTGTAGGTCCCTGCACGCAGTCCTTTTTCCTGATGTCCGCCCTTGATAAGGGGTTCAAGCGGCACGCCTTTTGCATAATACAACGCTCCAATCCCTTTGGGACCATAGATCTTGTGCCCGGAAAAGGTAAGATAGTCGACCTCAAGTTCGGGTACCTGTACCGGAACCTTTCCGACAGCCTGAACGGCATCAGTGTGAAAAAGAGCACCGGCTTCATGGGCAAGAGCAGCAAGCCGGGCAATATCCTGGATTGTCCCTATTTCATTGTTAGCCATCATGATCGAAACAAACAGCGGCATGAGTTCACGCCGTCCATTTTTTTCTCCTTCGGTTAACAACTCCCGGTAGCGGTCTTCATTGAGCCGGCCGTCAGCATCGACCGGAACAAAATGAACATCCATGCCGAGCGAAGCCAGATATTTTGCCGATTCCATAACGCAGGGGTGCTCAATCGCGGAGACTATGATACGTTTTTTTCCGGCAAAGCGTTCTTTCCGGGTTGTAGTGGAAATCATTGCAGGCGACACCATGGTTCTGAAGATGGTATTATTTGATTCAGAACCTCCCGAGGTAAAAATAATCTGTTCAGCAGGCGCATGGATGAGGGCAGCAACGTGTTTGCGCGCCTCATCGAGTGCCGTGGCAACAGCCCGGCCGTCTTCATGCATGCTGGATGCATTCGCGAAATTCTTTAATTCACGAATGAATATATCCTGAACCCGGCTGTCCACCGGAGTGGTTGCATTATAGTCAAGGTATATGCGTTTGTTCATTTCGCTGTGTTCTCCCTGTTCATAAACCTGGTTTACCCCACAAATATACAAAAAAATCTCAGGAATGCCAATCGGAAAGATAAGAAATAGAAAATTGATTATTGCCCACCGCTATGATACACTGCCGACCCGGAGGTATCAGTTGACAACACCAATCAATCCCCTTTCAGACAGCCTTCCTTCCGCGCGGGAACTTTCCATACAGCTTGATTCGCTCATTCTTTCTGCGTCCGGCTGGAGAAAGATTTTTTCCAAAAGCGGAGATGAGGAGGACCGGAGCGAAGATATCGGAAAGGCAAACACGGTCATTACCGCACTCATGGCCGACACCTTCGCCGCATTTCTCCTCGAAAACCCCGAATTCGGCCGGGATGTACTCATTGGCCGGGATACCCGGCCTACCGGAAAGACTATTGCCGACATATTCTGTCGAGTAATGATCGCCCGTGGGCTCACCGTACATTATGCCGGCGTTGCGGCCGCACCTGAGATCATGGCGTATGCCCGCTCGGTCGGTCCTTTTGCCTACATTTCGGCAAGCCACAACCCGATAGGACACAACGGAGTCAAATTCGGCTCCAGAGAAGGCGGGGTTTTCGATCGTGACCGTGCGGCTTTGCTTGCCGAATCTTTCCGGGCGCGAATGAATGCACCGGATCCAGCAGGCGCTGCCGCAGCCCTGTTTGCCGCTGGTGATACCACCGTACTTGAATCGGTCTACGAGCGTGAAAAGGAAGAAAAAGCGGCGGCCCGGACCGCCTACGACGATTTTTCACGTGAGGTAATCGGAGGAGAAAATTCCGGTCTTTTTTTTACCGAGTTGCGTACAGCAGCGAAAAAAAGGGAAAAGACCGGTACAACCATTGCCCTCCTCGCCGACTTTAACGGAAGCGCCCGAACTGTTTCGATAGACCGTTCATTTATTGAAAGAGCTGGATTTCATCTGAGCGTCATGAATGAAAACCCCGGCGATATTCGTCACCGCATCGTCCCGGAAGGCGAAAGTCTTTCGTATTGTGCACAACGTATGCGTGAACTCAGAACCGACGGCACCGGCCCTGAGCGGCACACGCTTTTCGGCTATGTACCTGACTGTGATGGAGACCGGGGGAATCTTGTTTTCTGGGATGAAGAGGTACAGGAACCGCGTATTCTTGAAGCGCAGGAAGTATTTGCCCTCTCTGCTATTTCAGAGCTGGCGTTTCTGGTGTATTCCGGACAAATTGATCCGGCACCCGGCGGAACGGCAAAACCACCTTGTGCCATTGCGGTAAATGGTCCCACCTCCATGCGTATCGACACCATAGCCCGTGCGTTCGGTATCCGGGTGGCACGGGCAGAAGTGGGAGAAGCAAACGTGGTAAACCTGGCCCGAAAGCTCAGGGAAAATGGCAGTATTGTCCGATTTCTGGGAGAAGGTTCCAATGGCGGCAACATAACCCATCCGGCAGCGGTACGGGATCCCCTGAACACGGTATTCGCCCTGCTCAAGCTTCTGACAATCGAAGACAACAGGGACCGCAAGGGACTCTTTCATATCTGGTGTAATCTGTCCGGCCAGGAAGACGCCTGGCGCAAGAATTTCACCTTCACCGATATCCGGCGCACACTCCCGGCATTTACTACAACAAGTGTTTTTGAAGACTATGCGCAGCTCAAGATTATGAGCAGATCGCATGCAGAATTGAAAAACCGGTTCAGGACCGTATTCCTTCGTGAATGGGCAGCGGGTACATTTCCCCTTGCTGAAAACGGAGAATCATGGCAATGGAAAGCGGTGAGCTATAACGGAACACAAACCGTTGAACTCGGTAATGATTTTTCGGCATCGGGTCCCGGCGGTTTAAAAATCATATTTTCCCGTATGACAGGTTTCGATGAAGCGTTTATCTGGATGCGTGGATCAGGAACCGAACCGGTTTTCCGGATCATGGCGGATCTGGCAGGAAATACACCATCCGGCGAGGAAAAACTTCGCCAGTGGCTGGTCCGAATGGTACTTGAGGCAGACAGCCAAATACAGTAGTATCTGGCTTGTACGTAAGGATGGATATACATGGGAATACGAGGCGAATTATTTACTACCGAAGTAACACTCAACAACCGGACTTATTTCTTTAATGTTAAAGAAAACCGGATGGGAGATGCGTTTCTCCAGGTAGTTGAGAGCAAAAGCACGGACGGAACAGGTTTTGACCGGCATGCCATCGTCATTTTTGAAGAAGACATGCAACGCTTTCTGGGAGGACTGGAAAGCAGTTTGCAGTTCATGGAAAAATCGCGAAAAGAGCGCCTGAAAAAATCGGCTGATACCGGAAAGAAGAAAATTGTCCGGAAGAGCGCTTCTTCTCCTGCATCGGCAAAACCGGCGCCAAAACCCGCCCGGCGGGTAACGGTAATACCGAAAAAAAAATAGCTGTTCTAGTATCAGAACAATTCGGCCTGGCCTTCGCCCCGTAGACGGAATGACTTCCGTTGTATGGGAGAGGGCCCGTTTTTTTTAAGCGCTTCAATATGATCCCGGGTAGCATATCCTTTGTGCCGTTCATATCCGTACTGGGGATACAACCAGGAATATCGGGTCATCATGCGGTCACGGGCTGTTTTTGCCAGAATGGAGGCGGCCATAACCGCCGGTACGCTGGAATCAGCCTTCGGAAGAGCCCGACAGTTTTCATGCGCTATATCTGGAACAAACAACCCATCCACCACGACTTCGACAGAGCAAAGGCTCTGACCCACATCGTCCTGCCCGTCCAGGCCCATGAACAGACCTTCGAATGAACGCTTCATTGCCAGAAGAGATGCACGCAAAATATTAATCCGGTCAATTTCCACAGGAGACGCCCATCCGATACACCAGGCCGACGCGTAAAGCATTATTTCCCGCATGGCGCGATCCCGTTTTTTTTCTGTGAGTTTTTTTGAATCATTGAGAAGGCTTGTATCAAAGTCGGGGGGAAGAATTACCGCCGCCGCACATACCGGACCGGCCATGGGCCCCCGTCCTGCTTCATCAAGACCACAGACGAGACAAGGTTCATGGCTCATTTCAGTGCGCTCCGGTCTTCTTTTTAAACCGGAAACCGGTTGCCTCAAGTTCTTTTTCGGAAATGACAACCGTGTTCCGGTCTATCCACAGGGCTGTATCACCATTTGAGTCGTCGTTTCCGGTCCGAACCAGCCGCAGTCCGGCAATTACCAGTTTCGCCCCCCAACATTCAAGCGCACGCCCTGCCCGTTCCGGAGTAATGACAATCTCCGTATTGATAAATGTTCCTCGGCCTCCTGATACGGCGACAGAGGAAACAACAGGAGCACTAGTTTCAAAATGACAATCCCGAACATGAAGGTTGGAGTTGCGGCAGTCAATGAGCGTCCCATACTCAAGAGCCTTCGTACGGATTCTTGATGATTTGAGTGTAACATGGGAATTTTCAGCACGAATAACCGGAGCGCCCGTTGAACCGGTGTCGTGGATGTGACAGTCCGTAAGAATAATCTCACCATTCGCTACTTCCATGAAGGGAAGCGCGACAGTGCTGTGGCCTCCGTCTTTTCCCCGGGTACTACGTTCCAGTGATAATCCCGAAAAGGAAAGACTATTTGAATATACACGAAGAATGGCAGAAGGGCCGGCTTGTACGACAGCGTTTTTCCCCACAAGGGAAACCGAAGAACGAATCGTATGTGAACGATCAAGTGTAACTGAACCCTTCACCATGATCCGCCAGGGATCTGGTCCCGCAACAACAGCCAGCGCCGAATCGAGATCGGTAAACGGCGCAGCGGGACTTCCGTCGGGGGTATGCTTCCCGCTATACCCTGAATCAACATACACCGCGTTCCGGTCAACAGTCAGCGTTTTCTCTCCAGTCGGACTACGGTTTCCCGCGCGATCAACAGAAAATGAGCGAATGGTATAGGTAACCGGCCGTTCCGGATGACCGGTGAGAATCCACGCCCTTCCGTCTTTAACGAACTGTTCAGGAGATATCGAAACCTGTACCATATCTTCACCGGTAACACGGAGGGGAACCGGATCACGGGACCAGGAAAGATCCGCGGGAATACCGATCGAAGGAACGCGGGGTGCCTTGCGGTCCAGAACAAACCGGGCATTGAATTCTCCATGTACCAGACCGTCATGAACAGCACGCAGGCGGACGGTACAGGTTTCCGAAGCTCCGTGCGGTGTTTCCAGTAGAAGTCCGCTCGCAAGGACCGGTGAAACACCGGTTACTGGCGGTTCGGGAAGAAACTCCCCTCCCGTGGAATAATACAGGGTGAATGGAGAATCGGATACGGTAAGAAAAACAGGATTTGCCGTTACACCTCCGGCGGGAAGGCCTGAAAGCTGCGGTTTTGCCGGAAGCGATATGGTTCGAACCTCGCCATTATCCCAGGACGGGGAATACCAGTGAAATGCAATAGCGGTATCACGATCCAGAACTACCGGTTCGGTGTATTGTGTCCATGAAGAACCGTCAAAGGAATAAAAAACAGGCGCGGTATACGAAATTGAAAGAAAATGCCAGTCATGGATTGAGACCTTCGGTTTCAGGTGATCCTCACGTTCCGTCTTCGAAGCGGACGCGGAAGACGGCCGGGATCCGACAGCACAAACCCACCGCCAGAAAAAAGATCCGTTGCGGACAGTAACGGGATACAAACGGCGTACGCCCTCAGGAACAGAAAAGAGCAGTGTTTTTTGCGGCTGCCCGGAATTCCACGGATTCCCTATTGTTGCGGTAAATCCTTCGGGCAACGTTGCTTCGTAAAATGGACCAGCTTCGAATATCCCTCCAGTGAGTGGAACAGCCTTTTCAAGAGAGGACTCCCGCTCTGTTACCGTATACAGAACGGTTTTTGTCCATAATTTTCCGTCAGAACCCTGCGCAGCAACTCTGAGCGTAACCGGTCCGGTACTGTCAAGTAATTCAGGTCCCTCATACACAGTGCCGGAAACCGACGGATCGCTTCCATCAACGGTATAGCGTACGTCTGTCCCCGGAACGGTTTCAAGGACCAGAGTCTGCCTGTTTGACCAGGAACCGGGAACCGGATTTATAACAACAAATGGTTGTACGCCGTATTCTCCGTTTTCTGCCGTTACCGAAGAAGGAAGACTCCGGTTCCCGGCCCGGTCC
>CAZVEL010000265.1:0-2665 GCA_964626305.1 uncultured Treponema sp.
TGGTCCGCCATTTTTCGCCGGGGCCGGCCACATTCCGGCCAACCGGAATTATATTCCAAATACGTCCAGAAGACGATCGGCAACGATATCAACAACAGCCTTGTCGACGTATGCGGGATCCTTGATCTTGTCCATAACCTCGGTGACACGCTCTGTACGTACATCGGGGGAGGAAGCAGCGGCTTCCATCGCGTAGAAAACTTCGGCACGCTCCCGTGCTTCTTCGGACACATTGATCGAATCCGGCTGCGCGGTTTCTTTAACCCGGTGAGTTTTCTGGGTATTCTGTACATTTTTCAGGGGATCAATTCCCCCCAAACGATCAATCATCATAGTCATCCTGCCTTCATCTCTCTTATCGGCCTATCAGCTCCAGAAATTAAGTTTTTTTTCCGCTTATAAAAACAGAAAATTCACCCAAAACCTTGCTTCGCGCAGAAAAATCGTCCAGAACTTCCTGTGCGGTTCCGAACACGATTTCCTCGTGCAGCTTAGTCAATTCCCGGCCAACGACCACCCTCCGTCCACTGTCAGTTTCGGCAATATCCCCCAAAAGCTTGACTATCCGGAAGGGAGATTCATACAAAATGGAAGCATATCCGCTTTCCATCAACTCCCGAACACGGGATCGGCGCCTCCCGGGCTTGGGCGACAAGAATCCTTCAAAGAGGACACTCTTGTCCACCGCTCCGCAAACACTCAGAAGCGTTGCAAAAGCAGAAGCCCCCGGCAGCGGAACTACCGTAAACCCCGCTTCGCGCACTCCCCGGACCAGAACTGCTCCGGGATCACTGAGTGCGGGAGTTCCCGCATCGCTTGCATACGCAACGGACTGGCCATTTCTCAGAAGCTCAATAATCTTTGCTGATGCAGTCTTCTCATTCTGCGAACGGCAGGAAACCAGCGGCTTGCGTATACCGAAATGTGTCAGCAACTGCAGCGTATGGCGTGTATCCTCACAAGCAATCACATCCACCTGTTTGAACGTCTCAAGGGCCCGGTGGGTAATATCCCCCAAGTTTCCGATTGGGGTCGCCACAATATATAATACCGACACAATTTAATGATAAACTACTTTACACATTGCGGCAAGCGTAAAAAAGGTGCATTATATACCCATGATTTTAGGTCCGTATTACATAGTGGTACTCGTTTTTGTTGGAATCATTCTTTTGGTGTTTGCGTACGGAATATTCTCGGTTACACCGGCCCGCCGGAAAAAGCAACAACAAAAAGCAGCTCCGGCCGTCGGTCGCTGCCCTCTGTGCTCGTCGGGGCTTCCCTCGGGGGAACAAATAAAATCCGCTGTGTTTCCCGGAAAAACCGACCGCATCATGCACATATTTGGATGTCCCCACTGTTACCCCTACATGGAAGACAATCTGCGCAGAAGCTGCCCGGTATGCGGTAAAACCGTCCCTCCGGACGGGTACCTCATCGCCCGGATGTTTGACCGCCCAGGGAAAAAAAGACACGTACATATACTCGGATGCACCGGTTGCCGCATGGGCCGCTCCAAATAAAACTCCATTCTCATAAATCCTAGTCACTTTTCTCTCAAGACTTTTATTGGTACTCCGATATTCTAAGTACGCATGACCATCCGGGCTCAGGTTCCCGGAGGCCCATGCTCCGTCTTCTGCGCGGCTTTCGTCAGAGGATCCGGTAAAAAATTGACAGATCGGCAGGGATGCCGCGAACGACATAGGAATACGTCGTCGAAAATCGCCAAAGGAGTAGCATTATGATCATCAATCACAACCTGAGCGCTATGTTTTCTCAGAGAACTCTCGGTGAAACAAACCTGAGTAATCAGAAAAACATGGAAAAACTTTCCTCCGGCATGCGCATTAACCGCGCAGGGGATGACGCTTCCGGACTCGCCGTATCTGAAAAGATGCGCAGTCAGGTTCGCGGCCTGAATCAGGCAAATACCAACGCTCAGAACGGTATTTCCTTCATCCAGGCAACCGAGGGTTACCTTCAGGAAACCCAGGACATCCTGCAGCGTATCCGTGAGTTGAGCGTACAGTCTTCTAATGGTATTTACTCCTCTGAAGACCGCATGCAGATTCAGGTCGAAGTTTCGCAACTTGTTGCGGAAGTAGACCGGATTGCAAGCCACGCACAGTTCAACGGAATGAACATGCTGACCGGACGTTTTGCTCGGGAAACCGGAGAAAACACTGTAACAGGATCCATGTGGTTCCATATTGGCGCCAACATGGATCAGAGAGCCCGTGTCTACATCGGCACCATGACCGCTTCGGCCCTTGGTGTCAGAAACGTCGGCGATGAGAAGATTATGTCTATCTCAAGCCCCGACAGTGCAAACCGTGCTATCGGAACCATTGACGAAGCAATGAAGAAGGTGAACAAGCAGCGTGCAGACCTTGGCGCCTACCAGAACCGCCTCGAGTACACCACGAAGGGACTGGCTGTTGGAGCAGAAAATCTCCAGGCAGCAGAATCGCGTATTCGTGATACCGACATGGCGCGGGAAATGGTTGATTTTACCAAGAACCAGATCCTTACCCAGGCAGGGACCGCTATGCTCGCGCAGGCAAATCAAACTTCTCAGAGCGTATTGGGACTTCTTCAGTAAGTTCGCCGCACAGCGGGACGGTAAGAAAGCTCCTTCCGGGAAATCAGGTGTTCTTTGGAA
>CAZVEL010000266.1:0-4569 GCA_964626305.1 uncultured Treponema sp.
TTTTACAATCGATTCATAAATCTTCGAGCGGCCGTTCATGTCATCACTCTTTATGGTCAGGAGCTCCTGAAGAGTATTTGCAGCACCGTAAGCCTCAAGGGCCCATACTTCCATTTCACCGAGACGCTGACCACCGAACTGGGCCTTACCGCCAAGCGGCTGCTGCGTTACGAGCGAATACGGACCGGTGGAACGGGCGTGCATTTTGTCGTCAACAAGGTGGTGCAGCTTCATGAAGTAAATAACACCCACAAATACCGGATTATCAAATGGAACGCCAGTGCGTCCGTCACGAAGGGTGACCTTCGAGTTTGACGTAATTCCGGATTTCTGGAGCTTTTCTTCTATCATTTCATTTGACGGCGACTGGAACACCGGGGACTCATACCATTCATCAAGGCGAAGTCCGGCAAGCCCGAGCTCTGACTCCATGATCTGACCGATATTCATACGAGAAGGAACACCGAGCGGATTCAAACAAATATCGAGCGGAGTACCGTCGTCCATGTACGGCATGTCTTCTTCCGGCAGAATACGGGCCACAATACCCTTGTTTCCGTGGCGTCCGGCCATCTTGTCACCTTCGCGCAGTTTACGCTTGGTAGCAATAAGGACCTTGACTACTTCATCAACACCGGGATTAAGATCGTCACCCTCGGCGCGCTTCAGGCGCTGAACGTCAATAATGGTTCCTTCCACACCATGCGGAACACGGAGGGAGGTATCACGGACTTCCTTGGCCTTTTCACCAAAGATGGAGTTCAACAGCTTGAATTCCGGAGTGGTATCGGTTTCGCTCTTGGGAGTAACCTTACCAATGAGTATGTCGCCGGAGCGGACCTTCGCGCCGATACGGATGATGCCTTCAGCATCAAGGTTGTCCAGGCTTTTCTCGCTGGTGTTGGGAATATCCCGCGTAAGCTTTTCCGGGCCGAGTTTGGTTTCCCGTACTTCGGTATTGAATTCCTTGATATGGATGGAAGTAAACATGTCTTCCTTTACCACACGGCGGGAAATAAGAATGGCGTCTTCGTAGTTGTACCCGTTCCAGGGAACGAACCCGACCAGAATGTTCCGGCCGAGAGCCAGTTCACCATGCCAGGTTGCAGGACCATCCGCGAGCGGAGCACCTGCTTCAACCTTCTGACCGGCAAGAACTACCGGACGCTGGTGATAACAGGTATCCTGATTGGTTCTCTGGTACTTGAGCAGCGGATACTCATCACGGTCATCACCCTTGGCGCCTGCGGGTTTTACTACTATCTTGTCCGCGGAAACGTACTCAACAGTACCCGGGCGTTTAGCCTTGATGAGAACACCGGAATCATACGCGCACTTCTTCTCCATGCCGGTTCCAACACGGGGCGGCTCGGGGAATACCAGTGGTACCGCCTGACGCTGCATGTTCGATCCCATGAGCGCACGGTTTGCATCGTCATGCTCAAGGAAAGGAATAAGCGAGGCTGAAACAGAAATAATCTGCTTCGGCGAAACGTCCATGTACTGGATATCCTGGGGCGGGCGGGTGGTGTAATCGCCCTGGCGTCGACAGGAAATCTGCTGGGACGTAAACTTGTCTTTGGCGTCCATGGCAGTAGAAGCCTGGGCAATGAAGTATTTATCCTCGTCCATGGCCGAAAGATATTCAATCTCACGGGTCGCGGCTCCGTTAACAACCTTTACATACGGAGCTTCAAGGAAGCCGTAATCGTTAACTCGCGTGTAGTTGGCAAGGGACACGATAAGACCGATATTCGGACCCTCAGGTGTTTCAATGGGACACATGCGGCCATAGTGCGTATAGTGAACATCGCGGACTTCGAATCCGGCACGGTCACGGGAAAGACCACCGGGGCCGAGTGCGTTGAGACGACGCTTGTGGGTCAGTTCGGCAAGCGGGTTAACCTGGTCCATGAACTGCGAAAGCTGACTCGATCCGAAGAATTCCTTGATTGCCGCCACTACCGGCTTGATGGAAATAAGGTCCTGGGGCTTGATGGTCTCGGTTTCCTTGAGACTCATGCGCTCCTTGGCAATACGCTCCATGCGCGAAAACGCGGTTTTAAGTGTATTGGTCATGAGCTCGCCAACAGAACGGATACGTCGATTACCCAGGTGATCGATATCGTCAATTGATTCATCGCCCACATAAACCTTGATAAGGAATTTCATGGTGGCAATTATGTCGTCTTTCACGAGCGTATCATCAGCAAAGGGCTCTGTGTAATCGAACTTCTTGTTGAGCTTGTACCGGCCTACACGCCCAAGATCATAGCGGCGTGTCGAGAAAAACATTGAGGCAAGATCTTTTTCCGCCGCCTCGATGGTTATGGGCTCTCCGGGCATGAGCACGGAATAGACCGCAGCAAGCGCATCTTCCCGGGTCGGCTCGTCAGTTTCGACATCCTTGCCGGAGAAGCGAATTTCCTCACGTTCAAAACAGTTGATAATCATGGGGGAATCAAGCGAATCTTCGGAATCAAAATCGATTACGGTAATTTCGCCAACCTTGTTCTGAGCCAATTCGTCGATATTGTGCGGATGCATCTTCTCACCGGCACGGTAGAGCTTCTTCTTTTCGCCATCTTCACCGGATATATACACCGCACGAGCGAGTATCTTTCCAACAAGCTTTTCCTGCTTTGCACGATCTGATTGAACCTTTACCTTCTTCGATACATAAAAGCAGTCGATAATGTCTTCACGTGTTTCATAACCAAGCGCACGAAGGAACAGGGTCCCAAGAATACGCTTTTTCCGGTCAATCTTCGCATACACAAGCTCTTTCTTCTGGTCAATTTCAAATTCGAGCCAGCTACCGCGATAGGGAATGATTCTGCTCGAATACACGCCCTTTTCATGGGAAAAGATTACACCGGGAGAGCGGTGAATCTGGGAAACAACAACACGCTCGGCACCGTTGATAATAAACGTACCGCGGTCGGTCATGAGCGGAATATCGCCCATGTAAATATCTTTCTGACGGATCTCTCCGGTTTGCTGAAAAATCAGGTTGATACGTGCCTTGAGTGGCACCGCGAAGGTAAGACCCTTCTGCTTGCATTCAAGTTCGGAAAACTTGATGTTCTGTTCATCGAGTTCATAAAACTCATACTCAAGGAGCATGTCACCGTTCGGGCTTTCGATCGGGAAGGTTGTGCGAAACACTTCTTCCAGACCCAATTCTTCCGATGATACCTCGGAACGCGACGAATCGCGCTGAAGGAATTTTTTGTATGACGAAAGCTGAATATCAATGAGGTCAGGCAGATCCATAAAATTACGGACATCTTTGCCGATATACTGACGGTTGATCGCTTCATTTCTTGCGAACATCCCATACCCCCTAAAAAACGGTATAAACACATGACGGGTTACAAAACTGTCTTCTGCACCCTAAAGACTGCAAAAAGGGTCCCGCCAAAAAACGGCAGGAGCCCTTTGGGAATAAACTGCGATGCGAGTGTCCGGCCGCCAGGGCCGGACCTGTGCCGAAATCAGGCAATCTCAACCACACCACCTGCTGCAGTGATGGATTCCTTGATCTTTTCTGCCTCTTCCTTGGAAACATCTTCCTTGAGGTCCTTGGGAGCCCCTTCAACAAGATCTTTTGCTTCCTTAAGACCAAGACCGGTAACGGAGCGGACTTCCTTGATAACGGAAATCTTCTTGTCATCGGAGGCAAGACCCTTGAGGGTTACCTTGAATTCGGTCTGCTCTTCAGCAGCGGCACCAGCGGCTGCGCCACCGGCGGCAACAGCCACGGGAGCTGCGGCGGTTACGCCGAACTTTTCTTCCATTGCCTTCACGAGTTCGGAAATTTCCACGATGGTCATTTCCGCAACCGCATCCAGAATCTGTTCATTAGTTAAAGCTGCCATATTATCTTCTCCTTGGGTTTTCATTCCGGTTCAACTGAACCGCGCTCCGTACGCACACCTGTTTGCCGGAGCAGTTATTACGCATGGCCAGGACGACAGCTCGGGGGAACGTACGCTCCAACGAAGCCTGGACCATGACCGGGTTACGCTTCTGCTTTCTGATCGGCAACAGCCTGCAGCGTACGAACAAACTTGGACGTAGCAGCCTGCATGGTCGACATAAGCATTGAGATAAGATCGTCACGTCCAGGAAGCTTCGAGTACGCTTCGATCTTTTCCGCATCAAAAATTTCACCATCAACAAGCGCTCCCTTTACAACAAGGGAAGGCGCTTCCTTGGCAAAATCAAACAAAACCTTTGCGGCGGTATTGGTTTCCTCAGAGGAAAGCGCAACAGCCGTCGGCCCAACCAGGAACGATGACACGTCCGCGGTTTTCATTTCTTCGAAAGCGATACGCGCAAAATTATTCTTCACAACCTTGTACGTACAGCCCTTTTCATACAGCTTGCTTCGCAGTTCGGTAATCTGACCGACGGTAAGCCCTCGGTACTCGGTGAAGATATAATCCGGGACGGACTCGAAACGCGCCTTGATATCAGCTATGGCAGCGGTTTTTGCCGGCTGCACTTTCTTTGCAATAATTGCCATGATCACTCTCCTGCCTTATAGGCTACCCAGACACCGGG
>CAZVEL010000267.1:0-2690 GCA_964626305.1 uncultured Treponema sp.
GTTCGTATCCGGTTTCAGGGGAGGTCGAGGCCATGTCCCGCTGGTTAATGCCGGGGTTGGCCTGCTCGAGCTGGGTGATGGGGGACGTTGCCACTATTCAACAATTCCTGTATTTAAAGCGGGACGCTCTTTATTATTTTAAGACGAGTTTCATTGACTATTGAAGTAATCGCTCAATTTCTTCATCAGTAAACCCAAACTGACGAAATATCCGCAGCACATATGGAGGTGAAAATTCTCTTTCACCCATATCAATCGGTACTACTCTCTTTCTTCCTCCGGTATAACGTACATATAATTTATGATCTCCCTTGCCTTCTCTGTAGAAACTACAACCATTGGATTTCAGCAGCTTTATGAGTTGATTCGCCTTCAATGAAGGGACATTTTTAGGCATATAATGCTCTCATTTCCAGCGGTTCCGATATGGGTTCAAGACCTTCTACGGTAATAAATTCGTGTAGTTCCTTGATTGATAGAGGAGTAGAATAGATATCCTTGTCTGTATTTCTGGCTTCTTCAAAGGAATCGATAGCATCCTTAAGTTTTGATATGGCATTTTCTTTTGAATCTCCCTGCCCAACAACTCCATTTTCCAGACATAAAGCGACCCAGTATGGACCGCTCTTCCTTAATACTGTTGTGTAAAGATCCATTATAATACCTCCTTGCTACCGCTAAAAGGTTCCTAAAAATGTTTAATAGGGGAGGTTAATAGGGGACGTTGCCACTATTCAACAATTCGTGGATTTAAAGCGGGACGCCCCGATCAAATACGCTTCGCTCTTCACTCTCGTGAATTTAACGGGGTAAACAAAGGACGCGAAGGGTTTTTGCTCTTAAAAGGCGCTTTTGGGGGAAAAAGTGCCTTTTAAGAGTTGGGGTGGCATTGGTTTTCAACTTATCAGAAATGACCACGAGTTGTTATTGTTCTTTGTCTGACAGCAGGTGCAGCGGGATTTCGACGGGTTCGTTATTCAGTATCTTTCTGACCAAGGTAATGTCCAGGTTGGCTATGATTAAAGAAGATGGAGTGGAATATCTACTTTCTCATTTTCCATTATTTTTCTTATAATTTCTGTATCAAGACCTGTTATTTTGGCAATGATTTCAGGTGAAAGGCCTTCTTTTTTAAATTTACTTCAACAAGCTTGTCTGTGTGCCGCCGACCTGACTTTGAATCTTCGGAACAGTTCCAGGTCAAGGCCGGAAAACCGGTTGAAGCCACGAAAGCTGCGCCCGTTTTTTCGCACCGGCCGCGAAAGCTTGTCCAGCTCCCCAAGCGCATTCGTGGGGTCGTCCACTGCCGCGATAAAATCCAGGTAGCGCCGGTTGGCCGCAAGAAGCAGCCCACGCAGATCCACAAGGCTGTAGATCGATTTCCTCAGAGACGCGACTTTTCGAGACTCGGTCCCATCCCGGTGTTCCACCTTCCGGTGGTGCTTGAAAAAGGAAACATTGTTGGCTGTAGTTTCTACTCTCAGAACGAGTCCGTGCTTGTCGTACATCTTGATCGCCACCTGGCCCATGTGATGTTTGATGCAGGTACAGCTCCGCCCTTTGGGTTACAAGGCTCTAACGCTTGCAACATATTTAAATTGCTTGGGATATTGTCTAAAGCGCTGCTTTGTTCGTATCCGGTTTCAGGGGAGGTCGAGGGTTGGGGCTTCGTATTCATTGATCCTGCGTTTCAGGAAATCCCGGGTGACCCGGGCCTTTGCTTCTATGCCGCCTATTTGCTCTTGTGGAAACTCCGGGCCTTGATCCAGCCTTTATTGACAGGCCATGTCCCGCTGGTTCATGTGGGGGTTGGCCTGGAGGAGGCGCAGGATTTGGAAGTGGGTGTCTTTCATTGTGTTTGTTCCGTCTTCTTGACATCCTGGGACAATTCATTGTAAGCGTCCCAGTATGATCTAACCATGAAAAATTGCATTAAAGCTTTAGACTCTTTCCTTCTTTATGCTCTTTAAGAGCCCGTCTTGCCATCTCTCTCATGGGGTCAGGATGATTTGAAAACAATTCGTCCCGTTTCTGTTCACTGCGAAGTTCATATGCGAAATTTCTCAACATGTCCAAAGCTTGATTGCGATGGCTTTCGTCAATGTTTTCCAAAATCTCAACCGCAGGCAAGGTCTGAGGCGACAATGATGTTGAAGCTTCCATCGTAACAACCTCCTAACAAGGGGGTATGGGGTTGTTGACTTACCCGCTTCGCACGCATAATGGGGGACGTAATGGGGGACGTTGCCACTATTCCACTATTTTCGACAATTCCCACCGACTTCGCGGCATTCAAGATGCCGGCTTCGTCGGGATTCCAGATTACCGAATGCGTCGGGATTCCAAATTCAAGGTTCAAAATTCAAGATTACCGCTCCGCGGCTTCGTGCTTCCGGAGATAAACGGGTTCAGGTTTCCGAGGCATAGCTCCACCAGTTCTGCAGTCGTAATTCTTCTATTCGCTTGAAATGTCTAGTGTTATTTGTAACCAGTGTTGCCTCGGTTGTCAAAGCACAGGCAGCTACAAAAAGGTCGGCATCGTCGATGATGGCACCTTGTCTCTCAAGAAAAACCTTTAGATTGCCAAAACGAGTACATACCTGATCACTGGACTCAACGACTGACAGTTTTGCGGTCAAAAGACGGACAGCGGCAAGATTTTCTTTGACATGCTGCGATTTGTAGGCGCC
>CAZVEL010000268.1:0-8576 GCA_964626305.1 uncultured Treponema sp.
TCGTTGTTCTTTTTCTATCTGCCGGGACAGGGCATCCATTCCGGAAATAAAAGGTTCTTCGCTGGCCAGATTCGGGTCCTCGGATATACCTTCGTCGAAAAGATCGGCAGGTCCTTCATCCTGAAGCGCGCCATCGTTTTCCATTCCGCCATGACTGATTACCTCAAGAAGCACAAGACGGTCTAGACCGCCCCGGCGCATATAGTATGAGCAATAATTCTTGTGTTCATCAATCAGGCTTACCAGAACATCTCCGATTTCCAGAAGCGACTTCTCTGCGCTTTCACAATGATACAACGCGCGCTGAAAAACATTCTGAAAGCCGACTGTCTGCAACGGTTCTTTTCCGGTAAGCACCGGCATGTTTTTGCGCAGATACTCGTCAACACTGTCATGAATGTAGGCAATGTCCGCGCCGCAGAGCGAGAGCAACCGCAATGCAGGCGGATGATCCAACACGGCGAGCAGGATATGCTCAGGGGTTACATATTCGTGTCCACGGGTTCTTGCGTCGGCCCAGGCCTGATCAAGGACCTTCTGAACCACAGTACTGATTCGTATTTTCACACTGGCTCCATTACACATCTGAGGGGGAAGCCGCTGTTTCTCGCAGCTTCATGCACCTGTACACAGCGCGTAGCCGCAATATCGTGGGTATATGTTCCCACGACGCCACGCCCCTTGCGGTGCACATCTTCCATAATCACGACAGCATCTTCCTGCTTCTTGTGGAAAATCGCGATTAGAACCGCCACAACAAAATCCTTTGTGGTAAAGTCATCGTTTAGCAGCACAACACGGAACAATTCAGGTTCGCTGACATCTTCAAATACCGCTGTTTTACCTTCTGCTCGCGTTTGCTCTGCCATGCCTATAAAATACTGCAAAACACGCGGGGAAACAACATCAAAATGACTTGAAACACAACGGTGTGCCGTGGCATTATAACAATATGACATCAGTGGTTTCCTGGAACGTTAACGGCATCCGCGCAGCGGAAAAAAAGGGCCTGCTTGACTGGCTCAACACAGAATCCCCGGACATCCTGTGTCTGCAGGAAACAAAGGCTCACAAGGGGCAGGTTTCCGAACTCCTTGCGAACCCCGATCTGCCTTCAGGATCATGGAGTTCCTGGTGGAGCTCGGCCAGGAAAGCCGGGTATTCGGGAACCGCCCTTTACAGCAAAAAAGAACCCCGGGACATCAGGACACTCGGATATCCCGAATTTGATGATGAGGGGCGCGTTGTCATAGCCGAGTTTGACTCGGTTACCATTATTTCCGCCTATTTCCCCAATTCACAGGCGGAAGGCGCGCGCCTTTCCTATAAACTCGATTTCTGTGCAGCCATTATGGAAACCTGCAACAAACTGGTCGCAGAAAAAAAGAATGTTATTCTTTGTGGTGATTACAATATTGCCCACAAACCCATAGACCTGGCAAACCCCAAATCCAATGAGAAAAATCCCGGATATTTACCCGAAGAACGGGCCTGGATGGACGAATTCACTGGGGCCGGCTATGTGGATACTTTTCGCCAGTTCTGCAACGAACCCGAACACTATACCTGGTGGAGTTACCGTTTCCATGCACGGGAAAAAAACATTGGATGGCGTATAGATTACACCTGCGTAAACCCTGAATTTTTACCCAGGATACGCGAATCAGTCATACTCAAGGATGTGTATGGCTCCGATCATTGCCCCATAAAGATTAGCTATGAAGATTAAATACAATGCGCCAACAACACTGACTTTCTCGTTCTTCTGTGCCCTGATAGTCCTCCTGGACCAGTGGGTTCTACCCGGGCTTACCCGGGCATTCTTTACCGCTCCCGACACGGCTTCATTCAATCTGGTTGATCCACTCACCTATCTCCGTCTTTTTACGCACATCGCAGGGCACGCGGACTGGAGCCACCTCATGTCCAACCTGGCGTACATTCTTCTTCTCGGACCGATGCTTGAAGAAACATACGGGTCGATTACAATGTTCCTCATGATCATTGTGACCGGATTTGTTACCGGTGTACTCAATGCCAGTTTTTTCCCGCACCCGCTTCTGGGAGCTTCCGGTGTTGTATTCATGATGATCCTGCTTGCGTCTTTTACCAATCACGGGAAACGTGACGTCCCCCTGACTTTCATCCTCATTGTGATACTCTATCTTGGCCAGGAAATTCAGCAGGCATTCAAAGGAGACGACATCTCGCAATTTGCCCATCTGGCAGGCGGATTGTGCGGAAGTCTTTTCGGATTTTTTAAACCTGAACGAAAGACCCCGCAACTCAAAAACACCTAGCTTTTTATAGCGGCCTTTCACTTTACCACCAATAATTCACGGGGATAACGAATCATGCATACCAAATTAGAGCGGCTCAAGCGGCGCTTTACAGAACTTGAAACAGAAATCCAGGATCCGGATATTATACGGGATCAAAAAAAATACCGGGACATCATGCGCGAACATTCACACCTTTCGGCGCTCATGAAAGAATATACCCGTTACTGTGAAACCGAAAAAGCTCTCGAAGAGACCCGGGATCTCATACATGAAACTGATGATCCCGAAATGCGCGCCATGGCAAAAGATGAGCTTAGCGAACTTGAACAGCAGTTTGAAGAATCGGATAAACAGCTCAAGGTGTTGCTGATTCCACCGGACCCCCTTGAGGAAAAGAACATAATCATGGAAATCCGGGGAGGAACCGGCGGCGAGGAAGCGGCCCTCTTCGCCGCGGATCTTTTCCGCATGTATGTCCGGTATGCGGAAAAAAAGAACTGGAAGTATGAAATACTTTCCGTAAATGAAACCGGTCTCGGTGGTTACAAGGAAATAAGTTTTTCAATTTCGGGAAAATACGTGTACGGAAGCCTCCGCTATGAATCTGGGGTGCACCGAGTACAGCGGGTTCCCGAAACAGAAGGCTCGGGACGGATCCACACCAGTGCGGTCACCGTTGCCGTACTCCCCGAAGCAGAAGAAACAGAAATCGACATCAAGCAGGAAGACCTCCGCATAGACGTTATGCGGGCGGGCGGTCCGGGAGGACAGAGCGTTAACACTACTGACTCAGCGGTACGTCTTACCCACCTGCCCACCGGTCTCGTGGTAATATGCCAGGATGAAAAAAGCCAGATAAAAAACAAGGCAAAAGCAATGCGCGTTTTACGTTCGCGTCTCTTTGATCTCGAAGAGGAGAAAAAAAATTCTGAACGTGCAGCCAACCGAAAAACACAGGTTGGAACCGGAGACCGTTCCGAACGCATCAGAACCTACAACTTCCCGCAGAATCGGGTTACCGATCACCGGATCAACCTTACCCTTTACAAACTGGACCTCGTCATGCAGGGGGAAATAAACGAATTGATAGAAGCTCTCTACATAGCCGCACGTGAAGAACAACTGAGTTCTGTTCACGAAGAATAAAAAAAGGCACGCAGGGGATCATTCCTGCGCGCCTTGATGTTTCTGCTTCCTGCAACTTATTCAGCGCTTTCAAGCAACTCCACGTTATCAAGATACATACGCCCGGCAAAATCGCTGCCATTATTAACAACAACGATTGTCAGATCCCGGATCAGATCCTCAGGACCAAGTTCCTTGCCGTCACGGAGATCTTCAAGATCGAAAACAGCCCGCACATGGTACATGCCGTCTTTCCCCAGTTCAAGCGCATTATCTCCTGCAAACACCACCGGGACCGGTTTTGCGGCCTGTGCCCAGTATCCCAGAGAAGGAGGAGCCATGGCCAGAATAAGGGAAAGCTCGCCCCGGGAAACCCGCTGCGGCTCAAGATAGAAATCGAACACGACATACCGGTTATCTTCGCGGTACAAACCAATATTCGAACACAAAAGCCGCGGCGCATCCGCCCACGTGTCCTGAAGATCAATATCGGCATATTCAACATACCAGGACAGTGCCTGCGAATTACGCACCGTTTCAACCGAAAGCCGTGACTGAACGCCGGAGTTCGCAAACCAGGCCCATCCCTGGCGGGTACCATCTTCAAAGGTACACGGTATTTCCGGGTATCCTTCCTCGGCGTGCACAATCTCCACTTCCTCCGGCCGTTCAACCGGATTATAGGAAACTCCCTTAATACGTGCCCGTACATACTCTCCCGAGACACTGAGTTTTTCCGCTGGCCACACATTACCGCGTCCCGGATCAAGTGAGGTCGGTTCCGATATACCGTTCTTGTACGGAACAAAGGCTCCTGAAGACTCATTCTTGTTGGTAAGCGACCAGTTACACCAGCTGATTCCGTTCCGGTTCATGAAACGTATCCAGGGATCTGCTTCTTTCAGAAAAGGGCCACCATCTCCGCTGGCACGGCTTGTACCCCACTCGGTGCAGAACAATGGAATGCCGGCCTCCAGGGCTGATTCAACCTTGTTCCAGACATATTCATACTCTTTGTGGGTACCGGAATAAAAATGGAACGCATACATGGTATTACGGTCCTGTATGGGATTCTGTGCGCAAAGATCCGGACGCTGGCTCCAATTGGGATTCCCCACGATGACAATATTGTTGTTTCCTTCAGAACGAAGCATGGAAATGATGGGTTCTGCATACTGCTTTACCGTCTTCCAGCCTTCCTCGTCATTGGCGACACCTGGCTCGTTTCCATTCGGTTCATTGCAGAGTTCATAGAGTATGTACGGGTTGTTGGGGAACTCCCGGGAAAGATCCCGGAAAAAATCCATAGCTCCGGCGTATTCATCCGCAGAAGGATCCCCTGGTGAAAGAACATGCCAGTCCACAATAACGTACATGTCGTGCTTCATCGCAAGGCGAATCCCTGATACCACCTGTTTGCGTACTCCCGGATTAACACCGTAGCCGTTTTCGGTTACGTACATGGCAAGACGAACAACATTGGATCCCCAATCAAGGGAAAGCGCACGGAACGCATTGTCGTTCACAATCTGCGGGTACCACTGTAACCCATGGGTGCTCATCCCCCGAAGTTGTACCGGATTTCCGGACGAATCGCAAAGCTGGTTACGTCCATCGACCTCGCGGATTTGCAGCGCTCCCCCTTCTGACGGGCGAACAACCGGCAGGTTTTCAAGGTATTCTGTATCTTCCGCTGATAATGTCAGCGAAAAACCCAAACAAAGCAAGACAACCGTAAGCCTTGTCTTGATCCCGGGAAGTAATCGTCTCATATCATGCTCCTATTTGTTTCCTTTTTCACCTTTTAAGTGTACCATGAGTGTCTCATTCCCGCCATAAAAAGTTCGCTGGAATTGTGTTTTACCCCGGAAACCTGTTACAGTTCTTCCATGACGGTACACGATGCGCTTGCCGAAGGCCGAAAACAACTCGAACACGCAACCCGGGGAGGATGTCCGGTTTCCGGTACTCCGAATCTTGATGCGTCCATTCTTCTCTCCCATGCGAGCGGCATACCCCGCGCAAATCTCATGGCACATCCCGAGCTTTCAATTGACGCGTACGCCGAACTTTTCTTTTCATTTCTCGCACGACGTGTCACGGGTGAACCGGTCGCGTACATAACCGAAAAAAAGGAATTCTGGGGGATGGATTTTTTTGTTTCGTCTGCTGTTCTCATTCCCCGAGCAGATACGGAAATACTGGTTGAACGGGCCCTCACCATTATCGGGGAAGACAGCAAAACGCCGGTACACATCCTGGATGCCTGTACCGGTTCAGGCTGTATTGCAATTGCGCTTGCCGCGTCTACCGCTAATGGCCATGTTATCGCATTCGACCTTTCTCCTGAGGCGCTCGCCGTTGCCCGGCACAATGCCCGTACATTACTTGGACCGGAACGGAGTATCGAGTTTATCGAACATGATCTCCGGCAGGGACTTCCCCGCTGTACTGCAACTCCCGAAGGCACCTATTCACTGATTGTATCAAATCCGCCCTACGTTCCCGCAGACATAGCCCGGGATCTGCTCAAGGATGGCAGGGGAGAACCGCTTCTTGCACTGGATGGTGGTCATGACGGCCTTGATCTAGTCCGTATACTTGCCGATCACGCGGTGAATTCCCTCTGCCCCGGGGGAACAATTCTTGTTGAAACCGGCGAGTACAACGCAAATAAAGCTGCGGAGTATTTAAAAAGATGTGGATTTACTGCTATAGTAATTCATACCGATCTTGCTGGACAGGACCGGGTTGTTGAAGGAAAGAAATCATGACGGACTTGCTGGATACGTTTTTTACCGATTTTTCCCACTATTCTTCCGATGAGCGGACAGCCATACGGAATGCATGGAACTTCATGACCGGGAGAAAAAAGGCAGTCTGCCGTACCTGTGGCGAAGACTTTATGGAACACCCCCTGCGCGTAGCCCGTACACTTGCTTCACTGCAACTCGATTCGGACAGCATTATCTGCGCCTTTCTCCACGGCTCTCTCGAGGAACTCGAATTGAGCCCGGACGAAGTAAAAAGCCAATTCGGAGAAAGCGTCTACCGGCTGGTAGAAGGGACCTCACGCATTTCCGGGCTCAATCTTAAAAACAAAACGGTAGCCCAGGCTGAAAGTATCAGAAAAATGTTTTTTGCCATGGTGGACGACATACGTATAATACTGGTACGACTTGCCGACCGCCTGGACAAGATGCGCAGCCTGAAAAACTTTCCGCAGGACCAGCAAAAATCCATAGCACAGGAAACAATTGATATCTGGGCTCCACTTGCCAACCGTCTCGGAATGTACTCAATAAAGGATGAACTGGAAGATCTAAGTCTTAAATTTCTTAACAGGGAGGTTTTTTATCAGATAAAGAACCTTGTTTCCGAAAAAAAGGCTGAACGGGCCTCCTTTCTTGAAAATGCGGAACAGGAAATATTTCGTGCAGCCGAAGGCGCAGGGATCAGCATTACCGTACACTCACGAGCAAAACATTTCTGGTCAATCTACCAGAAAATGAAACGGCGGAACAAGGCCGTGGACGAGCTCTATGATCTTCTTGCTCTCCGGATTCTCTGTGCCTCCGTCTCTGAATGCTATACCCTGCTGGGACTGGTCCATACGATCTGGAAACCGCTCGATGGCCGTTTCAAGGATTATATTGCCATGCCCAAACCAAACGGATATCAGAGTCTGCATACTTCCGTACTCTGCTACGAGGGGAAGCATCTGGAAATCCAGATTCGAACACATGAAATGCATTCTATTGCAGAGAATGGTGTCGCCAGTCACTGGCTGTATAAGCAGGGCTCCTCAAAAGAAGTGGTAAAGGCCAACAATCTCTCAGTTATAAACCAGCTTCGTGAACTGTCCAAAAACCGTTTCTCGGATGAAGATTTTCTAGCACGCATAAAGTCCGACATCCTGGGAGATTCAATCTATGTATTTACCCCGAAAGGGGACATAAAAGAACTCCCGGCCGGTTCAACCCCCATTGATTTCGCCTATCATATCCACTCAGCCGTCGGCGAAAAGATTGTTGGGGCGAAAGCGGACGGGTCCATTGTTCCGCTTTCCTATACACTGAAGAATACCCAGGTTGTGGAAGTTATTACCCACCCACAGGCTCACCCCACATGGAATCAATACAACAATGTACGAACAGCCAAAGCCCGGCAAAAAATACGCGCCTGGCTTTAGGCAAATGATCCGGCTGGTGAATCGGAAAAAACCGAACAAAAGCCCGCGGAACGTCGTACTCATCACAAGGGAATCCTTGGTCAGGCAGCACCGCCGGAGCGGGAATTTGACAGCGCGGTACTCCGGATTCGTGTGGGAGACACCACAAATTTCATGATCAAATTTGCCCAATGCTGCAAGCCGGTTCCCCCGGAACCGATTACGGGGTATGTTTCACGGGGCCGGGGAATTATCATTCATCGCAAGGACTGCACAAACGTAAACAAGATACCGGATATCACTAACCGGACCATTTCTGTTGAATGGGAGAAAACAGAAAGTGGTGAAAACCTCAAAAAGAAAAAAACACAGAAACAGAAAAACTAACGGACTTCGAGCACTTCCGTAACAAAGGGCGTTACCGCCTTGACCAGCTCGTCCGGTAAAATACCCGCCACCTTGATAATACACATCCTGGTTTGTTCATCCGGACCGTCCATTACCACCAGTGTAATAATGTTACCGTTTCTCTCGGCAATTTCCCGGGATATCTGGAACAGTTCACCCGGTTTTTCCGGAAGGATCATGGTAAGGCGGACTCCTTCCTTGCGCGCGCCAAAAAGATTGATAAACAGGCGATAGAGGTCTCCATCTGATACAATACCCACCAGCGCGTCTCCATGCACAACCGGAAGTGCGCTGACATTGTTATCGACCATAATGCGGGCAGCTTCCTCAATGACCACGTTTTCATCTACCGTAATCACCTTTTTTTGCATAACCTTTTCAACACGGAGTTTTGAAAGAAGATAACTCATTTCGTACATGTCCAGAGTAGTCGCCGGGGACGGACTCGCGTTAACCAGATCACGTTCGGTCACAATACCCACCAGCCGGTTCTCTTTGTCCAGCACCGGGAAACGGCCAACCTTTTCCTTTTTCATGAGGGCTCTGGCTTCCTGCACAGACATTTCGGGATGGATGTACAGGGGATCCTT
>CAZVEL010000269.1:0-3387 GCA_964626305.1 uncultured Treponema sp.
GAAAAAGGTTTTTTTATTTCTTCCCCCGGCCCCAGTCACCCGGACCGCCCCCCTTTTGGATAAAGACGCGCCCCCCGCCGATTTCGCCGAGGCCGCAGAATTCTTTCGTAATGAGGACGTTTCATTCCCGGACATTTCAGAGCTTCTGTGGGGCCCCCTTTCACCCGAACTGGTCTGGGCATGCTGGCGCGAAGTTTCTTCTTCTCCCTGGTTTCAATGCACCACACCGGATGAGCCGGTGCGTATCCGCAGCCAGGAGGAGGTGGAGGAAATTCTTCAAACGGCCCGGGTTAAATCCGTGGAAGAAGCGGCTCGTAACGAATTCACCCGGCGTTTGAAAAACACCGCCTCAGGCAAGGAAGGCGGAATTATCAGACCGGATGATGACCGGTTTTTACAGGAGATTGAAGCCCTTGCTCTGGGAACAGCCACAAAATCAAAGGCGTTGGCACGTGCCGGTCTGTCAGAAACGCCGCAATTTGCGCATTCCATTCTGCTCTCCTGCGGATACTGGAATGATGAGCGTAATCCCTGGCCGTATCGCCATGGACTCAGCCTTTCCACACCGCAAATTGCTGTTACCAAACCGGAACCCGATTCGGACCGTCTCGATCTGACCGCCCTTGATTCCTGGGCAATCGATAATGACTGGAGTGCGGATCCTGATGACGCAGTAAGCTTTGACAAGGGAGTTCTCTGGGTTCATGTAGCCGATCCGGCCGAAACCGTAAGTCCCGATACTCCAGCCGATAGTGCCGCCCGGTCCCGCGGCTCAACACTCTATGTTCCCGAGGGCGCCTCGCGGATGCTCTCGGACCGGGCGCTCGAGTATTATGGTCTTGGACTGTCCGATACCTCGGTTGCCCTTTCTTTCCGGATCGAATTCGCCGAGAACGGATCCATTGCTGATGTATCCATTCACCGGACCCTTATACGGGTTACGAGAAAAACGTATCGAGACGTTACCGACCTGGCACAGAGTCCGCAATTCAATGATTTTTTCATGATCGCTGAACGGAATATATCCCGGAGAAACGCTGCTGGCGCGGTTTCCATTGAATTACCGGAAGTGCATCTTTCTTTTGATCCCGGAAAACCATGGGCTGATCAAGTTTCCATCGATCCTGTTGAAGCCCTTCCCGCTGCGGATATGGTACGCGAAATGATGCTCATAGCCGGTGAAGCTGCCGCGCGTTTTGCGTTCAAAAACCGGATACCCTTCCAGTATGTTAGTCAGGATACACCTGATATTCCGACCTCATTGCCTGAAGGTCTCGCAGGTGAGTACCGGAAACGTCGCTCAATGCGGGGTAGAAAAGTTGGGACCGTTCCCGCTGATCATGCCGGGCTGGGCCTCGGTATGTACGCACAGGTAACGAGCCCATTGCGCCGATACGGTGATCTCGTAGTCCACCAGCAATTACACCGGTTTCTCGCCGGACAGCCGCTTATGGATACCGACGACATGCTCATGCGGATTGCCGCGGGAGATGCTGCTGCGCGAGAATGCACCCTGGCTGAACGGGAATCGAATCTTCACTGGAAACTAGTCTTTCTTTCCCGTCACCCGGACTGGCAGGGCACCGGTATTGTTGTGGACAAATCCGGTTCAACCGCTACCGTTCTTGTGCCCGAACTCGGCATGGAGAACCGCATGCCGCTACCGGATGCAACACTGAATGATTCAGTTCAGCTTTCCGTTACGGGGCTATCTATTCCGGAACAGCGCGTCAATTTCAGGATTGTATAAAAAAGCCGCGCCCCTTTCCGGGACGCGGCTGACAGGCACGTGCTTTTTTTAATATGTTCCGTCGGGCTGACGGTGATATTATATGAATACAGCTCTTGCTTACTCTGCCTTCACATCATCACAAACACTGAGCTCGTTCTCCTTGTCGAAGAACTTTGCCTTTTCCATTATGGGTTTGAAATTTATCGTATCCCCGATCTGGAACTGTACGTCGGGTCTTGTGCGAACGATAATCTGCTGTGTTTTTGTAGAAACAAACAACAGGGTTTCGTTTCCGAGGGGTTCCTTTACGGCAACCTTCATCTGCATGTTGTTCTTTGCAGCCGGAGTCTTTACATACTCAAGGTCCTCGGGACGTACACCGAAGTACATTTCCTTGTTAAGGTAATCCTTGAGAATCTTCTGCTGATCGGCAGTCGGTACAATTTCGAAGGAACCTTCGTCTGCAACAATCTGTCCACCTTTTTCGATGATCTTCACGGTAAGGAAGTTCATGGGCGGTGAACCGATAAATCCAGCAACAAACTTGTTGACGGGATGATTATAGAGGTACAGCGGAGATCCAATCTGCTGGATCTTGCCATCTTTCATGACAACAATCTTGTCTCCCATGGTCATGGCTTCAACCTGGTCGTGGGTAACATAAATCATGGTTGCCTTGAGCCGATGATGGAGATCGGAAATTTCAGCGCGCATCTGAACGCGGAGCTTTGCGTCGAGGTTGGAGAGCGGTTCGTCGAAAAGGAATACTTTCGGGTTACGAACGATAGCACGGCCAACAGCAACACGCTGGCGCTGTCCACCGGAAAGCGCCTTGGGCTTACGGTCGAGCAGCTTCTCGATATCAAGGATACGGGCGGCCTCGTTAACGCGGCGGTCAATTTCCTTTTTATCGGTCTTGCGGATCTTGAGACCGAAAGCCATGTTGTCATATACGCTCATGTGCGGATAGAGGGCGTAGTTCTGGAAAACCATCGCGATATTGCGATCTTTGGGGGGTACGTCGTTCATGCGTTCGCCGTCAATGAACAGATCACCTTCGGTGATTTCTTCAAGGCCGGCAACCATGCGGAGTGTGGTAGACTTACCACATCCGGAAGGACCAACGAGAACAACGAATTCCCGATCTTCTACAGTAATATTGGCGTTATCTACGGCGCGGACGCTTCCATCGTATACCTTGCCAATACTTTTGATTTCAACTTTTGCCATTTAAGGCCTCCTGAGAATTATCTTATTGGCTCCATGATAGGCGTATTTGTCAATTCTGTCAAACAAAAAGTTCCGATATGGCCACGAAAACCGGATCCAGAAGGACAAATCCGATAACCACCAGTATCGCCGGTAAATAATTTGCCGTTTTGAGCTTTCTCAGTTCGAGAAGATTGATTCCGATCATGAGAATGAGGGCTCCTCCAAGACCGGTTACCTCAGAAATCATGAATGGTGAAACAAAAGGTTTGAGTACACCGGAAGACAAGGTTAAAATCCCCTGGTACACGAGCAGGGTGAAGGCGGCAAACGCAGTACCAATACCCATTGCCGCAGCAAACACAATTGACATGAAGCCGTCAAGCACCGATTTTGTATAGAGCAGGGTGTAATCGCCTTCGGTTCCGGCCTTGAAAGAACCGACA
>CAZVEL010000270.1:0-2102 GCA_964626305.1 uncultured Treponema sp.
TTCCCGTTAAATACGATGGTCTGTTCGGCAGGATCGGTAAAATCAATCCTGAGCAGGTTCGGCTTTTTAAACACGGCCCGGCCGGTCATAGTTTCGGTATTCCTGCCGCTCGTGGTGCTGATGGCAATGGTTGCGGAATAATCCCTGATTGCGGCATATTTGTCGGAAACAGTGGAAAAAAAGTTATCCGCAGTAGTTATGGGCTGCGCGACTGACGGAAAAATCGGCAAAAAAACAAGAAAAAGGGCCAGAATTTTCACATGCATTTTCATGGTACCAGTAAACCAGAAAGACCTTGTTCCGTCAATTGTCTGTGCCGGTCGTCAGTTTTCCTTCTGCCGCAAGAATTTCATTGAATTCGTCATGCTCGATTATCTCTTTCTCCAGAAGGCGCGCAGCAATATACCCGAGGAGTTCAAGCTTTCCGGAAAGACGTTCCTTTACCAGCACATACCGTTCTTCGATAATCCGGGCAATTTCCTCGTCTATGTACTGCTGAGTGGACTCTGCATAGTCCCGCACAAGCTTGGGATCTCCCGGCCCGCCATATCCGGCGCCATGCTGACTCAGGGCAACGTTCCGGAAGCGTTCGCTCATACCATAATCGGTAATCATACGGCGGACAATATCGGTAGCCCGTGAGAGATCATTCGAAGCTCCGGTTGAAACCTCTCCGAATTGCAGGTCTTCCGCAGCCCTGCCGCCAAGGAGTACATCCACCTGACCAAGCAGTTCGCTTCGTGTTCTGAGATAGCGGTCTTCTTCCGGAACCTGCAGTGTATAACCGAGCGCGGCAATACCTCGTGGAATAATCGAAACTTTGTGCACCTTGTCCGCGCCTTCAGTAAATGCCGCGGTAAGGGCGTGTCCCGTTTCATGAAACGCGACAATCTTCCGTTCATCTTCCTTGATAACCCGGCTCTTTTTTTGGAGTCCGGCGATCGCTTTTTCAACCGCTTCCTGGAGATCGACCATGGCTACTTCCTTCCGGCCGGCACGGACGGCAAGGAGTGCGGCTTCATTTATGATATTCGCCAGATCGGCGCCGGAGGATCCGCTTGTGGTACGGGCAATGGAAGAAAGATCCACCTCTTTTGACAGTTTTACATTTTTTGAGTGAATCCTGAGAATCTGTTCACGACCCTTCACATCCGGACGGTCAACAACTACCTGACGGTCAAAGCGCCCCGGACGGAGAAGCGCGGGGTCGAGAACATCGGGCCGATTGGTCGCAGCAAGGAGGATGAGGCCGGAGGAGGTATCAAATCCATCCATCTCGACAAGGAGCTGGTTCAGGGTCTGTTCGCGCTCGTCATTCGTGGACATGGAGGTGAGGCGTGATTTTCCGATCGCGTCGAGTTCGTCAATGAATATGATGCAGGGCGCCTTTTCCCGGGCCTGTTTGAAGAGGTCCCGTACCCGTGAAGCACCAACGCCAACGAACATTTCCACGAAGTCGGAACCGCTGATCCGGAAGAAGGGAACGTCAGCCTCACCGGCTACGGCGCGGGCAAGAAGGGTTTTACCGGTTCCGGGAGGTCCCACCAGCAGTACACCGCGGGGTATTTTCCCGCCGATGTCGGTGTATTTCTTGGGAAATTTGAGGAAATCGACCACTTCAACCAGTTCTTCCTTTGCTTCGTCCACTCCGGCTACATCCGAAAACCGTGCGGTGACCTTTCCTTCTTCTACCGCGGCAGACTTGCTTTGTCCGGCAGAGAAGATGCTTCCGCCCAGTCCGCCGGTACCACCACCCATACGGCGCATGAGAAAACGCCACATAAGGAAAAACAGTCCGAAGGGAAGAACCCATTGGAGAATGAAGTCGAGAATAAAGTTTCGCTGCTCGGGAATAACCGTGTAGGTAACATTGGTCGAATCGAGGAAACTCACAAAATCTTCGGTAAGAAGCCCCGCAGTCCGGTACGTTTTAGCCGGTTGGGGCTGGGACGTAAACAGGCCGAATCCCGGCTGGTTTTTGGTTTCGGGTGTCCCAGAAGGTTCTACGTAACCAGTGAAATATACTGAAGATATTTCTATCCGGGTTATTTCGCCCGAGCTGATGCGGTCCTTGAACTCTGAAAAAGGAATGAGCGAATCGG
>CAZVEL010000271.1:0-4790 GCA_964626305.1 uncultured Treponema sp.
CTCGCGGTGAGTCCGGAGCTCTACGGCTTCGCCACTGTTGCGTCGATAATTCTTTTGTTTGCTTCCGGTCTTGAAACCGACCTTGCCCTGTTCCTGCGCTACTCCGTAGTCGGCGGCCTCGTCGGTCTTGGTGGTGTAATTTTTTCATTTGTAAGCGGTGCCGGATTGGGGATGCTCCTTCTTGATGCCCCCTTCATGGATCCCCGCTGCCTCTTGCTTGGCGTAATCTTTACGGCAACCTCTGTCGGTATAACCGCACGAATACTTTCTGATCAGAAAAAGATGGATTCACCCGAGGGTGTGACCATTCTTGCCGCTGCCGTTTTCGACGACGTGCTCGGTATTATCATGCTTGCTGTGGTCCTCGGTATTGTTGCCGTCCTGAGCGGTTCGGGTGGCGAACGCATCAGTGTTACCGCGATAGAGCTTATTGCACTCAAAGCCTTCGGTATCTGGCTCGGTTTCAGCGCGCTCGGATTGCTGTTCTCGAAGAAAATTGCCTCGTTCCTGAAGTTCTTCAAGCATCAATATGACTTTTCCATCTGCGCGCTCGGTATTGCCCTGTTGCTTGCGGGTATCTTCGAAAAGCAGGGACTCGCCATGATTATCGGTGCCTATGTTGCCGGGCTCTCCCTTTCAAAAACTGATATCGCAGCCGTTATTCAGGAGCGTATTCACGGTCTGTATGAATTTTTCGTGCCGATCTTTTTTGCCGTCATGGGTATGCTCGTCAATGTTGGTGCGCTCATGTCCTGGGAAATAATGCTGTTCGGGCTTCTGTATACCGCAATTGCCATAATCGCGAAAATTGTCGGGTGTGCCATTCCCTCGCTCGCGCTCGGGTTTAACATGAAAGGTGCGCTCAGGATTGGCGCCGGAATGGTACCGCGTGGAGAAGTTACTCTCATCATTGCCGGAATCGGTATCACCGCCGGCATTCTCAATGAACAGCTTTTCGGAATTATCATCATGATGACACTCCTCACCACGCTCGTTGCGCCTCCCATTTTGAACTTCTCCCTCAATCTTCCCGGTCGTGGAACCAGAAAAGATTCAAAGAGCAACAACATGGAGACGGTCACCTGGGATTTCGGTTCCGACGAAATTGCCGACCTCGTGGTGGATACCCTCCTGAAAGACCTCAAGGCGGAAGATTTTTACGTACAGATGATGAACATAGACGAGGGTCTTTCCCAGGCCCGCAAGGGGGATGTCGCGCTCTCCATTACCGAAGAAGAACACATCGTTACGATTGAGAGCACCCGGGAAGATATCGGTTTTGTAAAACAGGCCATGTATGAAGTAATTCTGGAACTGCACGAAGCAATAGCGAAACTCCGTACCTCGACCAATCCCCAAAAGATGAAACAGGATCTTCAGGCCAGTTGTGTACGCGTGGACAGGAAGCTGATCAGGCTCATTACGTCAAAATGCATTTCAACGGATCTGAAAGGAACAACCAAGGACGAAATCATTGAAGAAATGGTTGACCTTGCGTCAAAATCGGGTGCGATAACCAACCGGGATGAAGTACTTCGTGACGTATTTGCCCGAGAGAAAACGATGAGTACCGGCATGCAGCACGGTATTGCCATTCCCCATGGAAAAACCGACGGGGTTTCACGGATGTGTACCGCAATCGGTATTAAAAAAGAGGGAATAGATTTTGAATCCCTGGATAAGATGCCGGCCAGAATATTCATCATGGTTGTTTCACCAAGGAAAACTTCGGGACCGCACATCCAGTTCCTTGCTTCCATTACGAGTATTCTGAAAAATCCCGGTACCATAGAAAAAATGCTGGCAGCGACAAAGCCTTCTGAAATAAAGACTATCGTCAACGACTGTGTGTGCCCAGATCCGAAAAAATGATCAGTGGTGTCGTTTGCCCTCTTCCCGCGCAAGAAGATAGTCTTCGGGAGAAAAAATATCGATCAGATCCGCCATCTGGCGGTTCTGTGATATCCCAAGGGTTATCTTCGCGCTCAGATCTGCCGAGCCGATAACTTCCATAAAATCCATCTGTGGTATCAGATCACGCGTATCGATGGTGTCGCATACCACGAGGCGTCCAAGGACTCCATCATTCCTGAGTTCGGTCAATCGTTCTATTGCCGGGTCGGAAAACACCGGGTGTACTATCATGATATGAACCGGTTTTCCGGTCCGGGATGACAGCTCGCGGGCAAGATTGTAAATGGACCCGCCTGTGTCTATCATGTCGTCCACAATCCATGCTTCCTTGCCTTCGAAAGGCACCGCCGAAAGCAGATTGATGCACTCCACCGTGTTCGCTTGTGTCGTGCTCCGTTGCTTGTGGGCGATAACCAGCTGGGTAGCGAATGATTCGGCGAATTTACGCGCCAGTTTTTCTCCTCCTGCATCAACCGAACAGAAAAGCCATTGTTCCCGTACTTTTTCCACAAAATCCTTGTAAGAGGGAATGGAAGTGTCACAGAGATACTTTTGCAGGAGTGAAAGAGTCTGTACATCGTCTATGGAACAAATACAGGGATCAAACATGGTTTTTGACTTGTCGGAGTGGAGCTGATAGGTAATGAGGTGATCCACACCAAGTGAGATGAGTGTTTTGTAATGAATCCACAAACCAACCGAGTTCCGCCTGGTCGTACGGTCGGATCTGCTGCAGGAAATGTAGGGTTCAAAAACAATTATCTCGGCTGCCTGTGAACGCTTGAGCACATCGATGGTGTGATAGAGTTCCATTTTGCATGCTTCCACCGAAAGGTTTTCAGGGTTCCGCGCGGCGGAAGAAAAGAGAAAAACGGTTTTACCCCGGACCGACCGGTGCAGGGTTACTTCGATCTCCCCGTCGGCAAAGGAGAGAACGGAAAGTTCATTGGTGTAGTCGAACCCCTGGGGAAACAGGAGATGTTCAGGATTAGCCTTGAGCGCTTCTACCACTTTTTCGGCGTAGAACTTGCAGGAGCGGGTGGATAGAATCAAAAACGAACGTACCATACCTGCATAATACAACGGTTTGCGGGGTTTCCGCTGTTTTTTTTCAGATTTTTTTGGTATAATGCAGGCAAATAGTATAATCTCACCGATATGCCAAGGGGAGGGAAAGGTGGCAAAAACAAGTTCTGAGCCCGTTAAGGGTGATATGAGTGAAAAACTCAAGGCGCTGGAAGTTGCACGGCTTCAAATAGAAAAGCAGTTCGGTCAGGGCTCGCTCATGAAGATGGGTAACGGGACCGAAGTTGCTGGCCTGGAAGTCGTCCCCTCGGGAAGTATTCTGCTCGATGAAGCGCTCGGTATCGGTGGGTATCCACGCGGAAGGATTATTGAAATTTATGGTCCGGAATCCTCCGGTAAAACAACGCTGGCGCTTCATGGTATTGCAGAAGCCCAGAAGCTCGGGGGCATTGCGGCCTTTGTGGATGCGGAGCACGCTCTTGATCCGCAGTATGCACGCGGACTCGGCGTAAATATTGACGAACTGTGGGTATCCCAGCCAGATACCGGTGAACAGGCGCTCGAAATTACCGAAAGCCTTGTACGCTCGGGAGCGGTCGACATCATTGTTGTTGACTCGGTTGCCGCGCTCACTCCACAAGCGGAAATAGAAGGTGACATGGGGGATTCCCACATGGGGCTTCAGGCCCGGCTCATGAGCCAGGCATTGCGAAAGCTTACCGGAATACTTGGCAAGTCAAATTGTATCATCATATTCATCAATCAGATCCGCATGAAAATTGGTGTCATGTTCGGGAATCCTGAAACAACCACTGGTGGAAATGCTCTCAAATTTTATTCATCAGTTCGTCTGGAAGTACGTAAATTCGAAACCATAGACAAAGGCGAGGGTGAAGCTGTTGGAAATCGAGTGCGGGTAAAAGTAGTAAAAAACAAGGTTGCTCCGCCGTTCAGGAAAGTTGAGCTGGACATTATTTTCGGTAAAGGGGTATCTTCCATTTCAAGCCTTCTTGATTCAGCCGTAAAACATGGATTCGTGGACAAGAAGGGTGCATGGTATTCCGCCGGTGAAGAAAAGATCGGCCAGGGACGGGAGAATGCCATTACTTTTATGGACGCAAATCCTGAATTCCGTGCGGAGGTGGAAAAGAAAATCCGGGAAAAACTTTTCCCGGGTCAAAAGCTGGCCCTGGTTGAAACAGCGGATGCGGATACCGGTAAAAAAGATACTGCAAAAGCGGAAGCGAAAACCGGCGCCAAAGCAGGTGCCGAAGGCGGGTTGTTCTGAGCGAAGTTCATGAGGAACGGGTCGTACTGGGCCTGGGATCAAATACGGGAGAATCTCTTGCCATCCTGAAAAAGGCCATTGCGGATATTGCACTTGTGTTACGTGCGATGCGTGTTTCTTCACTGTATTTAACCATGCCCCAGGATTATCAGAATCAGGCCGATTATTGTAATATGGCGGTAACGGGAATGTATTCCGGAACTCCCGAATCCCTTCTTGCGGCGGTTCAGATGATTGAACGCCGCTATGGAAGGGACCGGACCAAAGAAATACGGAATGGTCCGAGAACACTGGATATTGACATTCTGTTGTTCGGGACACAGGTCTTGTGTACCGAAACGCTCATTGTTCCTCATGAACGGATGAACCGTCGTCAGTTTGCGCTGATTCCGCTTCTGGAATTGCTACCCGAGTGTGCCGAACCGGGAACGGGAATCCCGTATCGGGAATTGCTCGAAAAAACACCCGATCAGGGAATAAAAAAAGTGGGGAATGTGTATGGATACTGACGCGGCTGCAACTTTCCGGGTAAACGAATTTGAAGGGCCGCTTGATCTCTTGC
>CAZVEL010000272.1:0-3682 GCA_964626305.1 uncultured Treponema sp.
GCTCCCCGCGACAGTTGGGCCCCCGGCGGGGGGCTTGCTCCCCGTGCGTTTTATGTGTATAATTCAAGTAGTTCATACACATCGGAGGATGCGATGAGAACAAATATCGTGATTGACGATGAGCTCATGACCGAAGCGCTTGATGTATCCGGGAACAGGACCAAGCGTGAAACTGTGGAAGAAGCGCTCAAACTGCTCATCACCCTGAAAAATCAGGCGAAGATACGTGCCCTGCGCGGCAAACTCCAGTGGGAGGGTGATCTCGACACCATGAGAACTGACACATGATTGTTGCCGACACCTCGGTCTGGATAGACTACGTAAATGGTATTGACGCGCCGCACACACGGCTGCTTGATCGTGAACTACTTGATAACCGCGTGATCACCGGAGATATCATCATTACCGAATTCCTGCAGGGTTTTCGTGAAGACAAAGACTACCGTGCCGCAAAGCGCATCATGGAGAGTCTCGAATACCGGGATTTTCTCGGTAAAGAACTGGCCTATCGCGCCGCGGAAAATTTCCGTACCTTGCGCAAAAACGGTATAACAGTGCGAAAAACCATAGATGTGATAATCGCAACTTTTTGCATCGAAAATACTCTTGAACTGATTCACAACGACCGCGATTTTGACCCCATGGAAACTATTTTGGGGTTGCAGGTAAAACGGTAGTTGAGCCCCCCGGCGGGGTGCTTGGCTCGCGTTTTGCCAGTTGTACACCCCGGCGGGGTGCTCAGCTCCCCGCGGCAAGCGATTCCAGTTTTTCACGGATAAATTCGCTTTTTTCCTTGAGACCGATTTTTCCCGTTACCAGAAGGATCATGTTGGGGTTCTTTGGATCAAGCTTTACCCGGCCGGCGGATTCCTGCATGAGCCGGAGGAGCCGTTCCACCGAGACTTTTGAGACGCGGGAGAACTCCACCTGTACCTGGCCGGCTCGTTCCCGGAGGCTCGAGATGGACAGGGTGCGGCAGATTATCCTGATTTCGGCAAGGGCGAGCAGGCTCTGTACCTCGTCCGGAATGGGGCCGAAGCGGTCAACGAGCTCATTGTACACACGGTCCAGTTCGTCGCGCGTGGAGATGGACGCAATTTTCTTGTAAATCTCCATCTTTGTTTGCGCCACTTCGATGTACGTGTCCGGAATGAATCCAGTGTATTCGAGCTCCATCCAGACTTCGGTTTCTTCTTCAAACTCGGTGGACTGCAGACGTTTGATCGCCTGTTCGAGGAGACGAATGTAGAGATCAAACCCGACGGCGTAAATTTCGCCGGACTGTTCGCGTCCCAGCAGGTTTCCCGCTCCACGGATTTCCATGTCTTTCATGGCGATCTTGAATCCGGAGCCGAGTTCGGTAAAGTCCGATATCACCTGCAGCCGTTTCATCGCGATTTCCGAGATCGCCCGCTCCTTGGGGTAAAAGAGGTAGGCGAAGGCCTTGCGGTCAGAACGGCCCACCCGTCCGCGGAGCTGGTAAAGCTGGGAGACGCCATACATGTCGGCACGGTCTATGATGATGGTGTTCACGTTCGGAATGTCGATGCCGTTTTCGATGATGGTGGTGGCGATGAGTACATGGAAGCCGCCCATCTTGAAGCGATGGAAGATGTCGTCCAGCTCGCGGGAACTCATCTGGCCGTGCGCGGTGTCCACGAGCATTTCGGGGACGAGCTGTTCTATCTGAATACGTATTTCCTCCAGGCTTTCCACCCGGTTATGCAAAAAGAATACCTGCCCGCCCCGCTCGGCTTCCCGACGAATCGCCGCGGCCACCCGGTCCGGGTTGTATTCGGCGATAACCGTCTCTATGGGATGCCGGTTCTGCGGCGGCGTGGCGAGGAGGCTCATGTCGCGGATCTTGAGAAGCGACATGTGGAGGGTCCTCGGAATGGGCGTGGCGCTCAGGGCGAGCGAGTCGATGCTGTGTCGCAGTTCCTTGAGCCGTTCCTTGTCCTTTACGCCGAACCGCTGTTCTTCGTCAATTATCATGAGCCCCAGGTCCTTGAACTTCACGTCTTTTTGTATGATACGGTGCGTGCCGATCAGGATGTCCACTTCACCGCGGACAAGCCTTTCCAGACTTTTCTTTTGCTCGGCCGGCGGCACGAAGCGGGAAAGCTGGGCGATACGCACGGGAAAGTGCTGGAACCGTTCGATACAGGTTTCATAGTGCTGTTCGGCAAGGAGCGTGGTCGGCGCGAGAAAGGCGACCTGCTTGCCGCCCATCACGGCCTTGAACGCCGCACGCATGGCGATTTCCGTTTTACCATAGCCCACATCTCCGCACAGGAGACGGTCCATGGGGACGGGTTTTTCCATGTCTGCCTTTATTTCCTTGCTCACGGTTATCTGATCGTCGGTTTCCTCGTAGGGGAAGGCCGCCTCGAATGATGTTTGCCACTCGCCGTCTTTCGGAAACGCGAAGCCCTGTGCGGCCTTGCGTTTTGAATACAGGTCGATGAGCCGCTGGGCGATGTCTTCCACCGACTTTTTGACCTTGTTCTTGCGGTTTTCCCAGGATTTTGATCCCAGCCGGTCGAGCCGGGGTGAATCGCCCTCGTTGCCAATGTAGCGCTGCACGAGGTTCACCTGTTCAATCGGAATGAACACGGTTTCATCGTCCGCATATTCGAGCTTGATGTAGTCCCGTTCATTGCCGAGCGCCTTCACCCGGTCAATACCCTTGAAAAGGCCGATACCGTAGTTGACATGGACTACGTAGTCACCGGGATTGAGTTCCACGAAAGTGTCGATCACTGCGCTTTTCGCGTGTTTTACCGACTTCGGGATATGGCGGCGGCGGCCGAATATTTCGTTTTCCTGGATGACCAGGATCTTGAGCTCGGGTATCGCGAACCCTGAAGAAAGATTGAGCGGGATAACCTCCACCGGGAGGTCTTTGAGAATCTGTGATATGCGGAGCGCCTGGTTTTCACTTTCGGCGAAACAGTACAGCTGCCAGTCGTGCGACGCGAGATTCTCGAGTTCCTCGCGGAGGTAGACCATGTTTCCGAAAAAACTCCGCGGCGGATCACAGGGAAGCGCGAGCACACGGTCTCCCTCCGCGCTTCCCGCGCTTATGGTACGGAAAAGGAGACGCTTTTCGCACTCCTCCGCAGTCTTCCTGAAGTTCAGAAGCACATGCTGCGGCGGCGGAACATGCGCAAGAAGCGGAAAGGCCGCTTCTCCATCCGGGCTGTCCCGGTGCCGCCGGTACAAACCGAGATATTCACGTTCAAGACTTTCCTGCGCATTTTCCTGCCGGTCCCAGTCTATGAAAAAACAGCCCCCCCCGGATTGGGCGAGATAGTCTGCCACCGAAGCGGTTTTATCGAACGCCAGCGGAAAGAAGAGTTCCTCCCCTTCCACTGTTTCATATATCCGCAGATGATCAATGAGGTCTTCCGCGCCGTCGGTAAACTCGGGCAATCCGGTCAGACGCTTCTCGAGAGAATCAATACGATCTTCCGTCCAGAGTACCTCGCGCGCGGGATGAAGCGTCATCGACTCCGCAGTCCCCACCGAACTCTGGTTATCCGGATCAAAAAGCTTGATGGTCTCGATAGCATCGAAATCGAATACGATACGGTGCGCCACATCCCCGCCCGGCATGAAGATATCGAGCACCTCTCCGCGAAGGGCAAACTCTCCGTGCACGGTAACGCGCGGCACGCGC
>CAZVEL010000273.1:0-2048 GCA_964626305.1 uncultured Treponema sp.
TACCGGGTGTTACGGTTATGTCATCAGAAAACTCGGGATCAGTTACAAAATCGACTTCCGAAGTGGCGTTGAGCCCCACCTCGGCTGACCCGAAGCTGAGATCCACACCGGCACCAACCATAACCTCGATAACATACAAAGCCCGTACCGCCGTACTTATTTCCAGCGGTATGGTGTATGTTGACGATTCAATCTTCGCGTTTATTTCGGGAGTGGTGGTAAGCAATCCAAACTGGGTTGTGCTGGTATAGGACGTTTCCTCAGCAAGGTTTACGGTCGCTATTTCAGTTGCCGAAAGGAAATCACCGAGGACAATCGAGGTTGATGAATCAAAACCGTTCTCGTCCGGGGTGAAGCTCATCTCGGCCCGGTTCCGCTGATAGTACAATCCGCTGGCAACAGTAATACCATGCCATTTTATAAGGCCGATCGGAACAGACTTCGGCTTGATGAGCTGGTAGCTCGCGCCGGCGCCAACCGAGAGGGAATTGAACCCGATGTCCTCCACAAGAGAGCCCTTTTCAATATCATAGTACCCGAATTTGGCGTTCACCCGAAGACCGGGGACCAGGAAACCAAGATTGACCGACGCGGAAAGGTTGAACGGATGCGCTGCAAGTCCCGCGTACACATCACCCTCGTCTTCGATGAACGACGCTGATTCAAGCTCTCCAACGAAGTCGGCACCGGGCATGGAAAAGGACAAACCAAGGCCGTACGCAGCGGAGAAGATCTTGTAGCCGTGCTGAGTGCGGTAGAGCCCGCTCATGGCGTTTGCCGCACCGGCATTGGCGAAACCTTCCGCCAGTTTGGGTTGATCAGAATACTTTTCTATTTCGGGATCATTTTCAATTTCCGTTTCAAATTCGACAGCAAGAGTTGCAAGTTCGGTATTAAGCTCTTCCTCAACACCAAACCCGATCAGAGGCTCGAAAACTCCCGTATCAGACAAACTGATCTCTGGAACATCAATGTCAACCTCCAGTGCCGAAACACTGCCAAGCAGCAGGAAAAATGCAGCAAAAAAGGCAGCTCCTCTGGTAATACGTGTGCTCATAGATAACCTCCCGGTTTATAGCAGGGTACCAGTACCCGTGCGCATATAACCATATTGAATAGTTTACTACATCGACTAATACAAGACAAATGGATACTGGAGAAATTTCTAAAAAACTTCAATTGTAAATTCATGCACTTTTTTTGTATATTTATGCATATTCCTCTTGCATTTTTTTACCCGCTACGCTACAGTTCGAACTGCGAAGCAATGGGGCTTCCGCGCTGTCTCCGTCCGGCAGCCGGAAGTCCCGTTTTTTTGTCCTATGGAGGAATTGTATGTGCGGTTTTGTAGGTTCATTTGAAATAAAAACTTCCACGGAGGCACTCCGTGAACAGATGCTCGCCATGGCGAAAAAGATCCGCCACCGCGGTCCTGACTGGTCCGGCATTTTTACCGGAGCGCATGCCGTGCTCGCCCATGAGCGGCTTGCCATTGTGGATCCCCTCTCGGGAAATCAGCCCCTGTTCAGTACCGACGGAACCGTTGTTCTCGCGGTTAACGGTGAAATTTACAACCACCGGGAAATTCGCGAACGATATGCGAAAACCTACGAATTCAAGACACAATCTGACTGCGAAGTAATCCTGGCGCTTTATCAAGACAAGGGACCCGATTTTCTCGAAGACCTCAACGGAATCTTTGCCTTCGCGCTCTATGATACCAAAGATGATTCATTCCTTGTGGCCCGGGATCACATCGGTATAATCCCCCTGTATCAGGGATGGGACGATGCGGGACGCTATTATGTTGCGTCCGAACTCAAGGCTCTTGAAGGCATTTGCACGGAAATCCGCGAATTCCCTCCCGGATCCCTTCTCCAGAGCGCAAACGGGAACGTTGAAACCTGGTACCGGCGAGACTGGATGGACTGGGCCGCAGTTGCGGATGCCCCCTGTGACATTCCCGCCCTCCGCGCTTCCCTTTAGGCGGCAGGGGAACGGCAGCTCATGAGCGAGGTTCCCCACGGCGGCCCCCCTTTCCGCCGGGG
>CAZVEL010000274.1:0-2979 GCA_964626305.1 uncultured Treponema sp.
AAAGAGAGATTGAATCAAATAAGGAATTCTGGACACCTACTACCGGCTCCGGGAGGAAACAATGAAAGTCGGCATTATCGTCTGGTCCGCGACTGGAAACACCCTGTCCGTTGCGGAATCATTCTCCGAAACACTCACAGCAGACGGCCACACGGTTACAATAGAAAAAATCGCGATTGATGCACCGGATCCCGCCCGTCGACCCGAATCCTGGACCCTGACAGGCACGCCTGACCCAACCCCGTACGACGCGCTTGTCTTCGGCTCTCCCGTGGAAGCCTTTTCACTTTCCGGCGTCATGAGCCGCTATCTTTCAGAGATCGACGATCTTTCCGGGAAACCCATTTTTACCTATGTTACACAGTATTTCCCTAAACCATGGATGGGCGGAACAAACGCGGTAAAACAGCTCACAAAACGTGTGGAAAACAAAGGCGGGGCGCCCTGCGGCATGGCAGTAATTAACTGGTCAAGCAAAAAGAAACTGCTCCAGATTGAGACGGCCCGGATCAACCTTTCTAGACTCTGGCATACGTAACCATCCCAAAAAATACCATAAAACAGACCAAAATACAGTTTCCCGTTTTTGAAATCCGGAGTATATTTTAGAAATGGAAAATTTACTTACCTGGAATGACAGTCTCCTGACCGGTTTCGACGAAGTGGATCTTCAGCACAAGAAGCTTATCTCGGTCATCAACGATGTACATACCGCCATGAATGCCCCGGCGGGGGGCTATGCCTCGGGAATGGCGAAAGCGCTCAAGCGTCTTACCGAATACACCTACTACCATTTTGACGAAGAAGAAAAATTTATGCGCGCAAATGATTATCCCGACATTGAAGCCCACCGCAAGGAACACCAGTCCTTCGTCGAACAGGTAAACAAACAGATAAAAACCCTTTCGCAGGCAAATCCCGAAGATGGGTTCCTCTTTTACCGGTTTCTTGGCTCCTGGCTGTTAAACCACATTGCCAAATCGGACCAGGCCTGGGCTTCGTATATTTCCGGCAAGAAACAAGACTGACCCCGGAGGGGCTCAATTCATGACATTGCATTCCCGGAATAATCCAGACCACCGTATTCCCTGTCCCCTGTGCAAAACGACCTCATCATCCTATTTCACCAACGCTTTTTTCCGTTGTCCGTCCTGCGATGGAATTTTTCGCAATCCGGAGCTGATTCTTTCACCGGAAGCAGAAAAAAACCGGTATACACTGCACAACAACGATCCTGACGATCCAGGATATCGTAAATTTGTGTCCCCGCTCGTTTCTGCCATAGTTGACCATATCCCTCCGGGAAGCCACGGCCTTGATTTCGGCGCCGGACCCGGACCGGTTGTCTCTGCCGTACTCCGGGAGAAAGGATTCCATACCGATCTCTACGATCCATTTTTTCACCCTGACGCGCAACTTCTCAAAAGGACCTATGACTTTGTTTTTTGCTGTGAAGTTATTGAACACTTCTGCAAACCTGCCAACGAATTTCCCCGTCTTTTATCCCTGATCCGGCCTGGCGGCAGCCTTTTTTGCATGACACATATCCATACAGACGACATACCGTTTCCCACCTGGTACTACAAAAATGACGAAACCCACGTCTTCTTCTACCGGGTTAAAACATTCCATACCCTTTCCCACATGTTCGGCTTTACCTCCTGTTCAATTGACGGCCGCGTTGTCCGCCTTGATGCGCCGAAATCCGCCCGTATTTTTCCCCGCCCGGAGCTTCCCGCCGCTAATACCAGCGTCCGCACCGGGACAGAGGCCCCCTCCAATACCAGTGACACGCCCGGCGACAGATTCCCCGCCAGCGTTACACCCGTACCAGTGGTCACCGCCAGCACCGTTTCTGGAGAAGAAGACCCCGATGCCCGTTCATAATCTTCGAATCCGCGCACGCGGCGCACATCCGGAAAGGCTGGACAATCTGCTGGCCGGAGAAATAGCAGCCTTTCTTGGGCGAGCCGAACCGGAAGCGGCTGTATCCCGATCGAAAATCCGCCGTCTCATCATCGCCGGGACGGTTTCGGTGAACGGCCGTCAAGAACGCCGTCCCGAACGATCCGTTTCCCCCGGTGCCGGTATACTTGTAAAATTTAATACCTCCCGATTTTTCCATGAAAAACAGCCCGACGACATTTCCTTTGAAATTAAGCCCGAAAATGTCCTCTACGAAGACGAATGGCTTCTGATCGTGAACAAACCGGCCCGCTTTCCCACGGAAGCCACCATCGTAGAAAGCCGGGATCATCTGCATGCCGCCTGCAAGCGCTACCTTAACCGAAGTGGAGAACATCGAAACCCGCCCTATTGCGGACTTCTGCACCGGCTAGACCGCGATACAAGCGGCGTTATCCTTTTTTCAAAAACACGTACGGTGAATGCGGCTATTCAGGAACAGTTCGTCAATAAAACAATTCAGAAACTCTATTATGCGCTCACTTTGTCGCCAGACAGCGCTGCCCCCGGGACCTGTTTTTCCGTACAGAACCGCCTCGCGCGAATCAGCCCGAAAAGCGCGCAAGGAGTTTGGGGTGCCGTAACGACCGGCGGCGAAGAAGCCCTCACTGATTTTGAAATCGCCAGGGAGACAAACGGGCTGCAGCTCGTCCGGGCCTGGCCAAGAACCGGCAGGACCCACCAGATCCGGGTGCACCTTGCTGCACTCGGCAGACCCATTCTGGGTGATTCCCTCTATGGAGGTGCTACAAATTTCTTGGGGAACCCGGTTCCCCGGGTAATGCTCCATGCAGCGGAGTTGCTCATTGTTCATCCGGTCTCTGGGGAGAAGCTTTGTGTTACAGCCCCTCCTCCGGAAGATTTTCTTACTGCTACCAAAATTGTTGAAACCAAAAATCAATAAATACCCATTAGACCACAAGATGCCGGGCGACCCAGCCGTTGCCCGGCTGACCCTTCAAGGGCACCACACCCGTCCGGAAGCACACAACTGGCGGGTTTTTCTTCTTCCTG
>CAZVEL010000275.1:0-6922 GCA_964626305.1 uncultured Treponema sp.
TGTCTGATTTCCTTTTGTGGTATGGATTTGCGTAGTAACAAAAATATACCATGGAAATCAGACTTTTAAAAAGACCTATTTATCTTGGACACTAGTGAACTTTTGTCTGTTTTAAACGACGGCGGATCAAACTGCTGAATTTTTTCCAATGTTTCTTCAGGAATGATCCGGTGAAGCTGGGGTGCCCAGGTGTCTTCCGTTGCCGGAATAATTTTCGCTTCCGGATTTCCCAGATGTTCAAGAAGCCGATCAAGAAAGAGGACCGCACCAACACCGTCTCCGACCGCGTGCTGGAAAACGGCGATCAGATCGTTCCGTGTTCCGTTCCGCAGGAGAGCAAAGCGGACCATGGGGCCTTTTTCATTATTAAAAGGATCAATGAGTTGTGCAACTACCTCATCCGCAGGATCTCCGGAAAAATTATCTTTTATTACCAGCGGATACTCCGGAACGTCGTCGGTGGTGATCCACTGTTTTTTTTCATTGTCCTTGTACACCCGTACTGCGGTGAGCGGAATTTCTTTCCGTACTTTTGAAAAAGCACTCCGGAGTTCAGTCTCGTTCAGTACTCCTTTGAGTACCATGCGAAAGGCAAAGAACATGGGACCCTTGTTGCTGTAATAGAACATTACCCGCTCATACGCTGATGTCTCACGCTTCATTTGCAGCCTCCTTTTCTTCCACGGCAACAACCAGATTGTTAAGCCACTTGCCGGAAAGGTATCGTTTGAATCCAACTATCATTTTCAGAAGTTCTTCTATCATGAGCCATGCAACAATATAGTGGACCGGGAGCCGGAAATAGAATGCGGTTACCAGGGCAATGGGGACTCCAACAAGCCAGACACCACCCACATCAACTATCATGCTGAACAGGGTGTCCCCGCCGGCCTTGAATATTCCCATATGGAAGATGATGTTGCAGGCCCGCGCCCACATGATTAACGACATGACCAGGAGAATACCCATCATGTACGTCCGGCTGGTTTCGGTTATTGCATACAGGGAAATAATGGGGCCCCGCAGTATGAACAGCACCGAGGATATTACGAGTGCGACAAGTACTCCGAGCAGGAGAAAGTTTCGGGCAAACCCGCGGGCGTTTTCGTCTTCTCCCGCACCGATCCGGTTCCCGACCATGATGGAACAGGCGCTGCCGAGTCCGGTAAAGAAAATGAGGCATATCCGTTCTATGGATCCGGCAACATTGTATGACGCGAGGGATTCTGTGCTGATATGACCATAAATCATGGTGTACATACTGAAGCCCGCGGCCCAGCCGACACTCTGCAGAACGACAGGAATTGCCTTTTTCAGATACACCGAAACCTGTTCTTTTGTAAAACGTACCAGATCGGTAATTCCTGCCGCAGCGGGGAGCTTCCTGATATAGGTAATGGCAACGATAATGCACATTTCAACAAACCGTGCGATAAAGGTTGCGTATGCCGCACCGATAACTCCGAGCTCGGGAAATCCGAAATTGCCAAAAATAAGCAGATAATTCAAAATCGTATTGAGAATGATTCCGGTTATACTCGCCGCCATGGGGTAGATCACATTCTCCGTGCTCCGGAGGACAACACCGAAGGAGGTTGTGAGCGAGGTGATGATGAAGGTGAATGAAATTATGCGGAGATACGATCCGCCCAGCGAGATAACTACCGGATCGGTAGAAAAGAGGTTGATGATGGCATGCGGGAAAAGGAAGGTACCCCCGGTAAATATAACGGCGAGCCCCAGCGTGAGGGACAAGCCGATGCCCATTACTGCACGGATATTCACGATATCCCGGCGGCCCCAGTACTGAGCCGTGAATATAGCGGAGCCGCTGGCCATGCCGAAAATGAGCATAAGGAGGATGAAGAAGAACTGGTTTGCACTCCCAACCGCTGCTATCGACGCTTCTCCGAGACGGCCAATCATGAATACATCTATGAAGTTGAGCGATGAGGATAACACGTTCTGGAGAAGAATTGGCAGAACCAGCGCGAAGAGGCGGGGGAAGAATGTTTTGTCTTTGGTGTAAAACATAGAGCAGGACTCCCGTACATTGTGAATTGTACAGGAGTGTATCAGGATTGGTTTTGTGAGTCGATATCTTCGAGGATTATTTGTATTTTAGCCCGGGATGCACGATATCCGCCTAGATCCTGGAGCAGCACCCCGACTCTGGTTCCCCGGTCGGTTGGAGCGGCATGAACAACAACCCCGTAGACGGGACTGTCCTTGCCCAGTGGATACAGCACAAGACGGGACCCTGAGACAAAATTCTCCGGTGATAAGTCTGCCAGGAATCCGAACCCACTGAGGCTGAGATCGGCGGTTTCCACTTCCAGCTCAGTTCTGTGACCAAGGAGGATGGTAAAACGGGTATACTCTTCCGGGAGTTTGTTTGCGGGAATACGATATTCTTTACGCAGGTCCTGAGTATTCATGGTTACCTTGATTCTTGTGCATCAGTGCTGAAATGTCAAGGAAGTATCCTTTGTACAAAATTCCCGATAATCTTTTCAAGGTACCACTCAATGGTGTTTGTATACGAATTGAGGGTAACGAAAAACTCGAAGAAACCCCGGAGACGAACTCTTGCAGCATAAGTAATCTCCGTTTCACCGTCCGTTCCGGAAAGGGAAATTTCATAACGGGCTGAATTCAGCATGGCATTTTTTCTGGCAAGCACGGCGGTTACTCCGGAGAGCATGCCGTTTTCGGTGTGTTGCCATGAAAGGGTAAAAGGAATGGGAGTACTGTTTTTTCCCAGACTCCTGAGGAACCTGAAATCTACAAAGGCGTTCATTGCATTGGACGCGGTAAAATCAACGCCGGTTATGTATACCAGTAAAAAACGTTCCGCCTGTCCGACTCCATCCATGCCGGTAAACATCCACTCGTTCCATCCGCCGGTATCTTCTATTATGCGTACAGCCTTTTCAAGCGGGGCTGAAATCTTCACCGTTCCCGTGGTTATGTAGTGTTTGTCATCGGTGCGGATCGTGTGTGGATTGTTTCCGGATTCCTGGGCTTGTAACGTCCGCATCGGGGTTATGACAAGGACACTGCATGCTACCATAATGAAAAAGGGATGATTCATGAAATTCAGTGTAGACCAAAAATCACAGTGCCGCAATTTCGGGAAATGTGGTAGGATACTGTCTATGGAAAAGGAAATTATAATCATGCCGTGTCTCGACATGCAGAACGGTCGGGTAGTCAAGGGTGTCCAATTCGTAGACATAAAGGACGCCGGTGATCCGGTGGAATGCAGCCGGGCATATTGCGAAGCTGGTGCAGATGAAATTGCCCTGCTTGATATAACGGCGACCGTTGAAGGCCGGGCAACCATGCTCGAAGTGGTACGTCGGGTTGCGGACGCGGTTACAGTTCCGTTCACTGTTGGTGGTGGTATAAAAGACTGCCATTCCGCTGAAGCGGTTCTTGCCGCCGGTGCGGACCGGGTGTCAACAAGCAGCGCGGCATTCCGGAAGCCCGAAGTAATTAAAGAAATGATTCGGGAGTTCGGTCGTGACCGGGTAACCGTAGCGATCGATGCCGCGGTCAACGAATCACTGCCCTCGGGGTATGAGGTGTTTATTGACGGCGGACGGACCGCGACCGGAAAGGACGCGGTTGCGTGGGCAAACGAGGTGAGCGATTACGGGGCCGCTACCATTCTTCCTACCAGCAAGAGCACTGACGGAGTTCGTACCGGGTATGACTTGCCGCTGATTCGCAAAATCAGGGAGATAACTGATGCCGACGTTGTGGCCTCCGGTGGTGCCGGAACGCTCGAACACTTTTATGAAGCGGTTCAGGCCGGAGCTACCATTTTGCTTGCAGCATCAGTGTTTCATTTCAAGGTTATTATGATTCCGGAACTGAAAGCATTTCTGGCCGGGAAAGGCGTTCCAGTACTGTAACATCAGAATCACTCATGGTGCTCAGGGTTTCAATCTCCGAAAGAATCTCGTTGCTTGACGAGAGCAGGGTAGCTGAATCTTCCTTTACCTTTGCTGTGAGGTCATTAATTCTTGCGAGGGCTTCAAGAACCTGCTGTCCTCCGGCACTCTGCTCCTCGACGGCAGCCTTGATGCTTGCTTCTTCGTTTTTAACTTTCTCTGAAAGGTCTACGACCCGTTCGAATCCGCTTTGCGCTGAAAGTGAGGAGTCCGAAGTTTCATCAATAAGATGCTTGATATGTTGAAGGGCCCGGGAAATGGTAGCTGCTTGATTTCCCGAATTTTCCGCAAGTTTTCTGATTTCATCTGCAACAACCGCAAAGCCACGCCCTGCTTCCCCGGCATGTGCCGCTTCGATTGCGGCGTTCATGGCCAAAAGGTTGGTCTGACTTGCTATTTGCTGTATAACGGCGCTTGCTTCGAGAAGGCTGTCTGATTGATATGAAACATCGGCCATGAGGGATACGATGGAATTGATTCCCTCCTTGCCGTTTGAGGATGCTTCATCCAGGGCCGTGACTGACTGTTCATTATTTGCCAGCATGTTCGTTATGGATTGTATGTTCGCAACCATCTGTTCAATTGCGGCAGAAGACTCTACAACACTGGATGCCATTTCCGATGAAAGATCCGCAAGGGAAGAAATATCAGTCATGTTTGTTTTGAGACGGCCTGCGCTCGAACTCGCCACAGATTTGATAGTTTTATTCATTTCTTCATGGTGATTCTCATGCAGAATCTCCACCTCTACTTCCATGAAATGGCGGCAATTCTCCACACGGTTTAATCCGTTTATGATTGCTACGGCCATTTGCTCACAGCTTTTGTATCCGCAGGCGCCGCAGTTCAGGATGTGCTTTTTTTCGGTCTTGTGCATGCTGAGGTAGATATCCTGAATTTCTGAAGGCGATGGGTTTCGTATGGTTTTTTGAAATGTTGATGAGCGATCAACATAGGTTCGGCCATATAATCCCGGCTTCCAGAACCGGGAAACAAGGCGGTCTATTTTTTTATGTGCTGCTTTTTTTGACAGGTGAAGCCCTTTCTCCCGGTAGTGTTCCTGTGCTTCCTTGTTGCGTTTTTCAATGGCGCTTTCAACCACATCGATATGCTTTCCCCGGTTCGTCGTCGCCGGTCCGCCGTTACAGCCCATTTCGCAGTTCAGGCAGTCAATGAGTTCGTGAATTGGCGCCTCTCCGGCTTTTATCGCTTCTCCGAGATGGGCGAGATAATGATAAATTCCCGGCTGCCCTTCAATTTTCCGGGTTTTCTCCGAAATGCCGGGTACATGCCGTTCGGCGGTACGCATGAGTCCGCCGGGCGTTGAAAAAAGAACCGCACGTTCGGCATCCGGGCCGGTGTAGGGATGTTCCGGATACCGTGAAAGGTCTATGTCGTTTGTATCGATATAGTGGGCAAGAGCTTTGATGGTAACGTTGTAATCACCATGGCCGACATAATCAAATTCCCGTTTTTTGGAATAGCAGGGTGAAATGACCGCAATACGATGATTCTTGTACCGGGGATAAAATTCCCGGATCATTTTCATGGTATGAACCATGGGACTATCTGCCGGAGCAAGCAGCGGAATAAGTTCCGGACGGTATAATTCAATAAAGGAAACCAGTGTTGGACAGGGTTGCGCGATGATGCAGGTTGGATTCTCTGCGTTCTTGTATTCAAGATAGGATTTTACGGTGAGTTCCGCTCCGAAGCTGACATCGAAAAAAGCTTCAACCCCGAGACTTGCAAGCCAGCCGTTCAGTTGGAGATAGTTGCCTCCCAGACTTGCAGCAGTGGCCGGTGCGGCAATAGCGACCATTTTTGTACCTGTTTCAAGATCGGCAAAGAAAGCAGCCGTATCGTCAAGTCCGACACGGGCATCGTGAGTGCATGCGTCTATACATTCTCCGCAACCAAGACAGAGTTCACTGTTCACATGAACGACATCTCCAGATCCATCGTTGCACATCTTAACCGGACAAACGGCAATACAGCGATGACAATTTACACAATTCTCTTCATTTACGGTAATTACCGAACGTAATGCCACATTTTCCATACGACAACCTCATTGTTTCTCTGTATTATTATGAAATATTTTATTGCGTATCTTTCCGGTCACCGAACCAGATAACCGCGTAATCATCAAAGATTCCTACACCGATTGCTCGCCACTTGATTGTTTCCCAATTCCCGTTGTTGAGCATGATGGCTTCTACAGATTTCTGTTCTTTCCAGGAATCAAACGCATTCCGGGCGTTCGTGCCGCCTTTTTTTGAAAAGGTGACTTCAAATCCGTCTCCCTGATAATTGGTTAATTCTTTCGGCTTGTTCCACATAAGGCGGGCGTGTCGGTGGTTTGCCGTGTATCGCACACCTTCCCAAGGGCCGTTTTTTGACCAGCTGTGCAGGGTGTAGGGCGATGATACCTTGTGTGCCGCAAGATCGCGTACATGAAGCTGCGCGACATAGCACAGGGATTTCGAAAGAGGAATTTCGGATTTTCCCTGTTCGGCGCGATGCGTCATAATCAGGTGGTACAGTAGTTCTTCCTCGTCGGTTGGTTCGCAATTACCGGGGCCTTTGGAAAGAAGCTCCTGCACTCCCGTCGGAATTGTTTCACATACTGCGGGCAACAGCAGGAATACTGCCTGTATAAGCAGAAGAACTGGGACAAACTTGGTTGTAATAGTCAAAAAAAGATTCCTTTTTCATTTAAATTTATGTTACTGGTAATTGTAGGTGTGAAAAAAACTCCTGTCAACCAAGAATACCTGGTTCAAAGTGCGTCAATTAACCGTATTTTTGCAGACTGTTCATCCAACACTCATATACCCTCGCTAATCTGCCTGCAGAAACAAACCCGGATAGTCCGGGAGGAGGTTTTCATGAAAAAGAGTATCGTATGTATTGTACTGTTTCTCGTTGTCGCAGGATCTTCATTCCTTGCCGCGCAGGAA
>CAZVEL010000276.1:0-4311 GCA_964626305.1 uncultured Treponema sp.
CAAACCGGGATACGTTCTTTTACTCATTCTTCAGCACCAAATTCTCAAAAATTCTACAACAATCAGTCCATAAAAACAGCGGAAATTACGCATCCATGACCGACATATTCAAATCACTCGAAAAACTGTCTCCGGACGAAAAAGATTTGCACCAGCGGCTCCTCGAACGGGCGCATTATTCCGGCAGGACCGGGTATGTTATTCTGGACCGTGAAAACTCCCGCGAATTTCTCGAATCCGTGGATTACAGCCTTTTTGTAAAAGTTATCAAATCCGTAACCGACTTTCTATCCGAGAAATCCGGAACAGTCGGCATGACTGCGTACTATGATCCTGAAGCCATTTCTGATCTGGTCCAATTCCGTATCCGGACCGCGCGAACGGTTTCAGGAATGGATTTACGGTCCATTCTCAAGGATTTTTCCATTACAGACGGCGGGGGGCACCCGGGAGCAATCGGGTTCAGAATTTCACAGAAAGCACTTCCTGATCCGGCACCTTTTGTCCGTGATATCCTGAAGAAACTGGAAGAATTGTAATGAAAGCTGGACCCACAGCCAATTATCTTAAGCAAATGGACTCCTGTATTGCTGCAGTGGATACAGAAACAGCGCAAGCAGGGAAACCCCCGGCATTACTGCTCCACTCGTGCTGCGCTCCCTGCAGTACGAGTGTTATCGCTTCCCTTTCCCCTCATTTTGCGATAACTGTCTTCTACTACAATCCCAACATAGATCTGCCAGAAGAGTACCATCACCGCGCGAACGAACAGCGCAAATTGCTGGAACAACTGCCAACCCCCACTCCAGTTCTGTTTCTGGAGGGGGAATACCTGCCGGGAGAATTTCTTGAAATGGCGGTGCCCTATGCCGGGGAACGTGAAGGCGGTGTCCGCTGTAAAAAGTGCTACACCATGCGCCTTGAAAAAACGGCGAAAACCGCAGCAGAACTCGGTATTCCCTGGTTTTGTTCCACCCTTTCGGTGAGTCCGCTCAAAGACGCGGATCGCATCAACACAATAGGGAATGCTCTAGGCAAAGAATATGGTGTTTCCTGGCTCTGGTCCAACTTCAAGAAACGGGACGGATACCGGAAATCGGTGGAAATGAGCCGGAAGTATAACCTCTACCGCCAGGATTATTGCGGTTGCTCATTTTCCCGTGCCCGCGAAGGTATTTCTCTGGACGAACCGGACTGAAATGGTGGGGTCGAATATACCCTCCTTCATCAGATTGTGCTACAATACCTCCCATGCAGGATTTCGTTCATCTTCACGTCCATACAGACTTTTCACTTCTCGACGGTGCCTCATCATACAAGAAAATGATCGCACGCGCGGTGGAACTCGGTCACAAGGCGCTTGCCATAACCGATCACGGCAACATGTTCGGCGTGCTCCGGTTTTATCAGGAATGCGTAAAGGCGGGAATCAAACCCCTTATCGGCAGCGAATTCTACGTAGCACCCGGAGACCGCCGGGAACGGGCCGAATCGGCCGCGGGGATCAAATATTATCATCTCATACTCATTGCAAAAAATGCGAAAGGCTATGAAAACCTGAAAATCCTGTCCTCCCTTTCATTTACGGAGGGCATGTACTACAAGCCCCGGATCGACGGTGAACTACTTGAAAAGTATCACGAGGGTATCATCTGCCTTTCCGCCTGTCTCGCCGGCGAATTACCCGTACTCCTTCTCGCGGGGAAAACCGCGGAAGCCGAAGCCGCGGCCCGCCGATACCGCGCCTGGTTTGGTGATGACTACTACATAGAACTCCAGGATCACGGCATTGAGGAACAAAAAAGGGTAGCTCCCCTTCTTATCGCGCTCGCACGCCGGCTCGGCATTCCCATGGTAGTAACAAACGACGCGCATTATTCGGAAAAAAAGGATTATGTTGCCCAGGACATCCTGTTATGTGTGGGAACCAAGAAAACCCGCAACGACCCAAACCGCATGCGTTTCGAGGGTGCGGAATTTTATCTCAAGACTGCCGATGAAATGGCCGCCCTCTTTCCGGAATACCCGGAAATGATATCGAATACCGTCCGTATCGCAGAGTCCTGTAATCTTGAAATTCCACAGCCGGGGCCGCTCCTTCCCGAATACACAATTCCACCGGAATTCGCAACCAAAGAAGAGTATTTCCGTCACCTCGTCATGGAAGGACTGAAAGACCGGTACACCAATGTTACGGACGATCTGCTCAAAAGGGCGGAATACGAACTCGATATCATCGTCAAGATGGACTTCGTGGGATACTTCCTCATCGTGTGGGACTTCATTGCCTGGGCAAAAGAACGGGACATCCCCGTTGGACCCGGGCGGGGCTCCGGCGCAGGATCAATTGTCGCCTATGCCCTGCGAATTACGGACATTGAACCCCTCCGTTTCGGATTACTGTTTGAGCGGTTCCTGAATCCTGAACGTGTTTCCATGCCGGACTTTGACATAGACTTCTGCTACGAACGCCGCCAGGAAGTTATTGAATATGTACGCGAAAAATACGGTGATGACCGGGTCGCCTATATCATCACCTTCGGAACACTCAAGCCCAAAGCGGCCATCAAGGATGTGGCCCGCGTTCTTGACCTTCCCCTCACCGATGTAAACCGCATAACCAAGCTCATCCCCGGGGACCCCAAAACAACGATGAAGGATGCATTCGAACCGAATCCCAAAGTTCAGGGATCCGGTCAACTCGCTCCCCTCAAGGACGATCCCCGCTTTACCGAGCTTTTCGAGATTGCGACCGCGCTTGAGGGAGCGAACCGGAACACGAGCCTCCATGCCGCGGGAATCGTCATCGGCAAAACAAAGCTCACGGACTATGTACCGCTCTACAAGGACTCAAAAACCGGCAAGATTGCCACACAGTTCACCATGGACCTCATTGAACAATGCGGTCTCGTAAAGATGGACTTCCTCGGACTTAAAACACTCACACTCATCCGGCGAACTGAAAACCTTATCCGCAAGCAGGGTGGAAGTCTTGCCAATTTCTCCATCGAAACCATCGACGAAGCCGATCCGGTAACCTTCCACATGCTCGGCGAGGGAAAAAGTGCCGCGGTGTTCCAGTTTGAAAGCCAGGGAATGCAAAACATCCTCAAACGTGCCAAACCGGACAAGATAGAAGACCTCATAGCCTTGAACGCACTATACCGACCCGGACCCCTGGCGTTCATCGACAACTTTATTGAGTCGAAATTTGATCCCTCCAAGATCCAGTACCCTGATCCCAGCCTCAAGGATATCCTGGAGGAAACATACGGCGTTATTGTCTATCAGGAACAGGTTATGCAGGTTGCCCAGCGTATTGCCGGGTACAGTCTCGGACAGGCGGATCTTCTCCGCCGTGCCATGGGAAAGAAAAAAACCGAGGTTATGGAAACGGAGAAGGTGAACTTCCGGGAAGGAGCGGTAAAAAAAGGATTTTCCGCCGCCGATGCCGATCGTATCTTCGAAATACTCATCCCTTTTGCCGGATACGGATTCAACAAGAGCCATGCCGCAGCTTACTCGGTGCTCGCCTACCAGACAGCCTGGCTCAAGGCAAACTTCCCCGCCGAGTTTATCGCGGCCAACCTTACCAATGAAATCTCCACGGTGGACAAACTCCCCGAATATATAGACGAAAGCCGCAAGATGGGTCTCGTTATCGATCCGCCGGACGTGAACCGTTCGGAAGCCCTCTTTACCGTTGTGGAAGGGAGGATTGTGTATGGTCTTCTGGGTATCAAGGGCCTCGGTGAACAGGCCGCAGACATGATCGTTCAGGAACGGGATGAAAACGGCCCGTACACCTCATTCATGGAATTCCTTGACCGTGTGGATTTACGCACTGTTAACAAACGCGCACTCGAAGTGCTTATCCAGACCGGTTCCTTCGATAACCTTGGTCAATTCCGCTCCACCCTGCTCACCAATCTTGAGCGTGCCATGGAATATGCTATTGCCAGGAAAGACGCGACCAAATTCGGCCAGGTAAGCCTGTTTGAAGATTCCGGGGTGAAGGAGTTTGCCGAGTTTGTATTCGACGATCTCCCGGACTGGCCCAAACAGGAGAAACTGCGCACAGAAAAGGACCTCCTGGGCTTTTACATTTCCGGTCACCCGCTCGACGACTACCGCAAGTCATTTGAACGGGCTACAACACTAAACCTGGGACATCTTGACCGCGCCCGCGAGGAAAAACTCTACACCATCGTCGGCATGATCCGGTCGGTGCGACCCTATCAGACCAAGTCAGGTAAATGGATGGGTTTTGGTGCGTTTGAGGATTACAACGGAAACATCGACCTTACCTTT
>CAZVEL010000277.1:0-1998 GCA_964626305.1 uncultured Treponema sp.
ATTCGTCACCGGCAATTACTATGAGATATCTGGGAATTGAGGATAAAGAGGTAAATGGAATTTTAATGAACGAAATTTAACCAGTCAAAAAGACACGCAGGATTATCTGATCTCCTTACCTGAAGCATCCTCGCGCGTTTTTTCTAAGATCGTCTTCCTACTAAAATTTCGAGGATTCATCCACCCAATGTTCTGCTGTATGGAGACGGCATCCCTCGTATAATGAAAGTCAGTAAATAAAGTTGATTTGCGAGCCCATCTTTTTTTGGTAGAACTGTTTCAGTATGTCGGAAGAGAAGGTCTGTCCCCTGGGTTTCGAGCCCGGAAATTAGTTTCTTCCTTCCGCCAGGTTAAAGTCGTGGAATAACGTGGTGCATAGACACCGTATTCAACGAGGATGATGATTCTTGGATTTATTGCGGAGCGGTTTTACCAGAAAGGAGCAGTTATGGGAAGCTATTACATGGGCATCGATATCAGTAAAGGGTATGCGGACTTTGTGATTCTCGATGGACAAAAGAACGTTGTGGAGCCGAATTTTCAATTGGACGACACCTTTGGCAGTCATTGTAAGCTCTTTGACATCTTGGAGCTGTTTTTCGAGCGCCATCCTGAATCAGTTCTCTTTGCGGCGGTGGAGAGTACCGGCGGGTATGAGAATAACTGGCTTCATACGCTCATCGGGTTCCAGGGGGTTCTCAACATAAAGTCCGCTCGGTTGAATCCTCTGGGAGTCCGGGCTAACAGCAGAGCTTCCCTGCGGCGGGTCATCACGGACAAGATCAGCGCCCGGGACGTGGCGGAGTACATGATTGCCCATCCGGAGAAAGTGACCTATCAACAGGACGATTCCATGGCGGGCCTGAGACGGCAATGGGGTTTCGTCAGGCTGCTGGTAAAGCAGAAGACCCAAATTCTTAATCAATTCGAGTCTATGCTGTACAACGTCAATCCGGAATTGATTACGTACTGCAAATCCGGGGTGCCGAGCTGGCTTTTAAAGCTTTTAAAGCAATATCCCACGGCGGCTAAACTTGCCAAAGCCAGGTTATCGTCCATTGCCAAGATACCTTATGTAACCGCCGAGCGTGCTAAAGAGCTGATTGAACAGGCTAAGAACAGCGTCGCTTCTGCCACCGACGAAGCGAGCGGAAGACTGATTGCGGTTATGGCCGAGCAGATCACCAATATGGAGGAGACCATCCGGGTTCAGACACAGCAGATGAACAGGCAGTGTACCATTCCGGAAGTCGCTCTTTTGAAGACAATTCCTGGTATCGGCGATGATTCCGCTATAGGCTTGATGCTCGAAATCCAGTCTATAAACAGATTCTCCTCCGCAAAGAAGCTGGCGGCATTTTTCGGGCTTCACCCGGTGTTCAAAGCCAGCGGCGACGGAACCAGCGGTATCCACATGAGCAAACAGGGCCGGAAGGAACCTCGTAAAATTCTCTTTATGGTTACCCTTGTTGCTCTGACCGCCAACCCGCATATCCGAAAAATCTACGACGAACATACGGCGAAGGGTATGAAGAAGATGGTGGCAATCGGACTGTGTATGCACAAAATACTGAGAATCATCTACGGCATGCTGAAAAACAACCAGGCATACGATTCACAGATTGATGAGAAAAACAGGGAAAATACGAAGGAAAAGAAAAACGTCCACGCCTCGAAAAATCTGAATCGCCGTTATGAGGCAGACGAACAGAACGCGCCGATTTCCAGAAGACAAAGCAAGAAAAGGAAGGAATGGAAACAGTCCCAAAGTGATAACAGCACCATGTGCGGGATCGGAGTTTCCATCCCCTCCGTGTGCTAAACTAACAAAAACCAGAGGATTTGTCCAGGTTCTACCAAATTTTCAAAGAGCGTTTCGCAACCATAATTGACGCCAAAAATGTTACTTTTTATGGTTGACTTTGAATGGAATAACTAATTTTTATCAATTTTATTCTCGATTTTTAGGATTATTATAACGTTTCAAAACAAGATAGG
>CAZVEL010000278.1:0-3847 GCA_964626305.1 uncultured Treponema sp.
ATTTCACGGAACTGGATAACCCAATTGACGGAAAGAGCGATCATTCCGATAGCAACAGTGTCAACAAAGAAGGTCATGACTGAATATGATATTCTTGTGAGGGAATCGAAGAGCGTCAAGGTTGCTTTGGCACTAACCTTGTCAACTGCACAACCGGCTCCGGCAAAACCGGCGAAGACACACAGCGGCAGAATATACAGACCGTTCAGGAACGCTTCAAACGCGCTGGACGGGAAGAGTGCCATAATGGATTCCTGTACTCCAACGGTAACGGCCTCACTGGCTCCTTCTACAAAGATTGGAATTCGTGACGGATTTCGTATAAGAACTGAAATAAGCCCCGTGACGGCAAGAAGAATTGTGGTTATAATGATAACTCCGGAGGTTAGAGCTCCCAGCCGCAACAATGTTCTGTTTTCTCGGAGTTCGAATACGGCAAGAGAAAAGGCGAAGAACAGAAAGGGATAAAGAGAATAACGACCGAACTGTATCGCGAGCTCCGAAAGGTACTCTACAGCGGAGGTGAACGAATCATTCTGATGCGGTGCTACAAGGGTAAAGGCAATGCCGATAAGAACCCCTGCGAGGTATTTTATCCAGATTTTCATGGAGTAAAGAATACCTGAACCATTCTCTCCCGTCAATCGGAGCTGCAATGACGAGTTTGTTTTTTTTGATCAGCATAAGCCTTGTTCTCTTCATCCTTCTTGGATTGGCTCTTGTAAATCTGTTGCAACGGGAATGTTCATCAATCCAAATCCGATTTGCGGGGCTCTGTTTCGTTCTGGCTGGAATGGTAGCGTCCTTTGCCGTTCCCCGTGTTTTCCCTTCGGTGAACACATTCTCCCGTGAACTTGTTTTTGCATTCTGTTGTTGGACCGCTGCACTTGCGTATCTCTCGTTTTTGGTTGACATGACCGCAATTCGCCGCTCCCGGTATTTTTATGCCGCATATGCCGCGGTTTTCCCCGCTGCTCTTGCGTCAGTAGTTGTTTCTCGGCCTGTACCCCTGGTCTTCCTGGTGCTTGCCGGAGTTGCCCTCGTGGTGTGCTATTCGATGCGCTTCCTTTTTCTCTGGCTCAAGACGGCAACCGATGACCGGGCACGTCGCGACGGCGAATGGATGCTTATTGTGTTTGTCTTTTTTACCTTTGGAGCAACCGTTTCCTTCTTTCACTCTGCCTCAGGGTTTTTCTGGGTTCTTTCTTTCTGGATGATTATTATTCATCTGGCGGTTAATCATCTGGGTATATTCCGGAACCTCACCAATTCTGAAAATAAACTCATTCTTGATAACGTGTTCGACATTGTCATTATTGTTGACGCGCAAGGCTTGATTACCAGGATGAACCGACGAGGATACCATGTTACCGAATTCAGTTCATTAGCGCTGATTGGAAATGGTGTCGAAACACTCGTGGTTCATTGCGATCTTTCTCCGAGGAGCCGCATACAGTGGCTTGAAGAACATGCCTGGCACGACACGGGAGGACAGAATCGCCGGAGTCCGTCTATTGATGCTGCCTTGGCAACCCGGAACGGTGAAGAGATACCGGTGGATCTACGGGTAGTTTGTCTTCTGGATCTTTCCCGAAAAACGACCGGTTATATCATATCCGCAACTGACATGCGCATAACGCAGCAACTAATTAAGGAGATTTCTGATCGGGAATACGCCGCCCGGGATTTGGCTCTTTCAGAGAGTAAATTCTCACGTCTGTTTGTATTTAATCCTACCGGTATTCTCATCCTGGATATCGATACACTCCGAATAACTGATGTGAACCCAGCCATGGAGGATATCCTTGAAATGGAATCTTCCAGGCTTGAGAATGCAAGCCTCCGAGATACCGGACTTGAATTTGCTGACATGTCTCTGGAGGACTTTTCCGAACGGATCCGGCAGGAAGGCAGTGTGTCCGAATTTTCAGCCCAGATTACCTATGAAGACAAACGAATCAAAAAGTGCCGACTTTCAGCGGTAGCCTTTGACCTTAATGACACCCACCGGATTATTCTGTCAGCATCAGACATATCGGCCGAAGAAGAGATGCGGGAAGCGCTGATGCGCCGGCAGAAAGTGGAAACCGTCGGAATTCTTGCCGGTGGTATTGCCCATGATTTTAACAATATTCTTGCTGTTATACTGGGTCACATCGGTCTGGCAAAAATGCGGATAACTGACAAACACGCACGGGACCCTGTTGAACGAGCTGAACAGGCCTGTCTACGTGCCCGCGAAATAACCGGCCAGCTGCTGGCCTTTTCCCGGGGAGGATCGCCTGTCCTCGGTATACACGATACCCGGGAGCTCGTAACTGAATTCTCCATGCTTGCCGTTGAAGGAACTTCCGTTGCCTGCCTCTACGACTTTGATTCCGATTTACCCCCGCTCCATGTGGACCGGATTCAGATTGGACAGGTTATAACCAACCTGGTCAAAAACGGCGCCCAATCAATGGATAACAGCGGTTTTATCAATATCAGCTGTGTTAGCCGTGATTATCGAAGCCGGTCGGCCCGGGCGCGCCCGAACGGACTCGACTCAAAGCCGGTGAAGCGGGGAATATTTGTTGAGATAACAATACAGGACCATGGTGGCGGGATTCCCGCGGCAATTGTAAAAAAAATCTTCGACCCGTTTTTCTCAACCAAACAAACAGGAAGCGGCCTTGGCCTTTCAATCGTATATTCAGTTATTCAAAACCATGGCGGTGCGCTTGATGTAAAAACTGATTCACCGAATGGAACCGCCTTCGTCCTTCTATTGCCCGCGATTGATGAAGAGCCCCCCTCTTCTATACCCGAGATTGAAGAGGCTCCGGATGGAGATTACCATATACTGGTTATGGATGATGATGAACACGTTATTTCGACTGCGGCTTCCCTCTTGGCCTCATTCGGTTATACCGTCGATGTGGCCAAAAACGGAGAAGAAGCACTGGCGAAATATACAGCGGCTTATGAAGCGGATACCCCGTATGATGCTGCAATTTTGGACCTGATAGTACCGAGTGGAATGTCCGGACGGGAGTGTGCCGCAGCGATACTGCTGAAGGATCCTTCAGCAGTGCTCATTGTATCGTCTGGATATTCTGACGATCCGGTCCTTGCACGCTGGAAAGAACATGGATTCAAAGGCGCACTGAAAAAGCCATACACTATTGATGAAATGCGACGTGCTTTGCTGAATGTACTTGTTATATGAGCAAAACACCCGCTATACTTGGAAACATGAGTAAACGTATTCTTATTTGTGACAAAAGCATTCCCTTTGCCGGAATAGTAGCCGGCGAGCTTCGGCGTAAAAATGCCTCGGTAGCACTCGTTCATAGCGCAGTCTCCGAAGAATCGGAAAACGCAGAACAAACTAACCCTCCGGGTATTCCCGCCCTCCATGAAGTATTGTGGACACGACGTTCCCAACTGTCAGCAAAAACATTGCTCATGGAAACCCGAAATAAACTTCTGTCCCTCGATAGTGCTCTGCTTGTCTTTGATGCCCAGGCCTTTATCTCGTCCCTGGCTGGCAGCTTTGAATCTGTACCGGCATTATTGGATGACTATATTGACGCGTATATATTTCTGGTTCGTGAACTAGCGGCATTCTTTCTTCATCAGAAGAAAGGACAACTGTTTTTTGCACTTCGACCCTTCCCTCCCCGTCCGGTATTACCCGGCTCTTCGGAGACTGTTTTCGCCATGGCGGAATCTGCCTTTATCCGACTTGCCGAAGAATCCTCGTCTTACTTTTCAGCATCAGGAACAATACCGGTGGCCTGTCCTCTTATCCGTCTTGGAGACGGAGATGACACCGAAGATGCTGTCTGGCTTGCAGAAAAGCTTG
>CAZVEL010000279.1:0-1595 GCA_964626305.1 uncultured Treponema sp.
GCCACCGAGCGTATTAACAAGGCAAAGGGCGATGTTGAACGCTTTAACGCCGTGTACACCGAATATCGTAATGCTCCCGATGTTACCCGGAGGCGGTTGTATCTTGAGGCCATGGAAAACCTGTTCAGCGAAACGGGACCGGGCACGCTCGTGGACAAGAAGCTGGACAATTTCCTTCCCATCAGGAACCTCGACAAGGAGGCAGCACAATGAAAAAGACCGCTACCAAAATTATCACAATCCTGATCGCTGCAGTACTGTTTGTTATCATTTTAAATCCCCTGTACATTGTCCAGGAAGGAGAACAGGCGGTTGTAACCCGGTTTGGCGAAATCGTATACGATACCGGAGACGCGGGACTCCATGTCCGCATACCCTTTATAGACATAGTGCATGTATATCCCAAGAAGATAATGTCTCTCGAAGGCGATTCGCAGCGAATCCCCACCAGGGAAAACCAGTTTATCATTGTGGATACCACAAGCCGATGGAAAATTGCCAATCCGGTGAAATTTTATGAAGCGGTTACCGATGTAAATACCGCCTATTCACGCATCAGTGATATTGTTGACTCATCGGTTCGTACCGTCATTACCTCGTCAAAACTTAATGAGGTAGTGCGTAACTCGAATCTGATCAATGAGCTTCAGCACCGCGAAAATTTCGCGCTTGGTGCGGAAACCCAGGAAATCGAGCTGGATGAAATAACCACGGACAAGGTGGTTCATGAGCCCATTACCCGTGGGCGACGCGCATTGAGTAATGAAATGGCAGATATTGCGCGTGAAAAGGTCCTTGAATTCGGCATTGATCTTATAGACATTGTTCCCCGCCAGATCAAATACTCGGATGAACTCACTGAAAGTGTGTACAACCGCATGATCAAGGAGCGGAATCAGATTGCCGAAACCTTCCGCTCAACCGGTGAAGGAAAAAAAGCCGAGTGGATGGGTAAACTGGAGAACGAGAAACGGAGTCTTCTTTCCGAAGCATATAACCGTGCAGAGGAAATAAAGGGTACCGCGGATGCGGAAGCATCACGTATTTATGCCAGAGCCTATTCCAAGGATCCGGAGTTTTTCAGCTTCTGGAAATCAATTGAGTCCTATCAGAAAACCGTTCCGCAATTCGAGAAGGTACTTTCCACCGACATGGACTATTTCCGTTATCTGTATGCTCCTGCCGGGAGGTAATTGATGGAGGTTGTTTCACATACGGAAGTTGACGGTATGCCAGTACTGGCTCTTTCAACCGGGCTTTCCGAGTATGCCGCTTCAAAGTCACGCCTGCAGCGGGGTGTCATGAAAAGCGGCTACCTCATTACCCCTGAAGGAACGATACTTCCATGGACAACGGAGGGAACCTTTACCCGGGATGTTTCAGAAGATGTACGAGTAAGCCATAGCGGAATATTCCACCTCTATGGACCGGATTTTGACGGAACATCCCTGCTGGACATCGTCCGGGATCCTGATCCCGTAAAGGCATGGAAACAGATATATACCGTACTTGAAGCTGTTCAGCGGGCCGGAAATTCGGACGGAGAACGCAGCTCAGCGCTGTTCTCCCTTGCCGGGCAAACCGGTCCTGCCGGC
>CAZVEL010000280.1:0-4933 GCA_964626305.1 uncultured Treponema sp.
ACCGGGCCGCTTTTGGTGTCGCCGCGTGTGTTCATCTGTAATGACCATGTTCCTGCGGCAAAAAACCGGTATCCAGAAGCAAGCTGATATTCGCCTCGAAGCGCGGGCTCAAGAAAGAAACCCCCGTACATGGTGTCCCGGAACACGGTTCCGGTAAGAATATGCACATCCCGGCCCTCTGCCTTGAGAAGCGGAGTCGCCAGGAGTGAGGCGGATAACAGAAAACGTGTTCCCACCGGGACGTCAACGGAGAGAGACGCTGCCAGAAGAATTCGTGTCCAGTTCCAGGTAATTACTTTGCCATCCATCTCAATTTTTGGAAGATCGGGATGCCAGGGATTCCACGATTCGCCGTTCCACGCACCATACTGGATATACCCATCCATTCCGGTCCATGCTGCCGTGGACAGCCGGAACTCAATTCCTGGATTGATGCAGATTTTCCTTTTTGTGCGTATTCCTTTGAACACGGTGGTAAACCGTCGCAAAACCATGCCGCGGAATTCCAGGTACTGGTGCAGGTCCACCGGATGGCGCGAGAAGTGCGTTTTTTCTCCGCTTGCCGGAAGATTCAAGTAGTCGGAGTCTGTCATGTGCTGATCCGTAAGAAGCGATCCGGCTTCGAGAGAGGCGGAAAGATAGAAACTGCCGCCAAGGGGAAAAGACCCCCCCAGAGTACCCGTGGTGAGTGAATCAAGGGGCCACACGAGCTCGCTCAGGATATCGTCACCTGTAAACACCAGTTCGCGGATTTCTCCCGAATGCATGCTTGCCGCGACAAACCAGGACGCCGGCTCGGCGGAAAGGAACAGCGGAACAATCAGTAAAAGTACGGCCTGCGCCATGGTTCGGATACGCATGAAGTCATTTTACCACAAAACTCTTGCCGTTACCCCGGATTTTTCACTACATTATAACGAGACCCTTTCCGGGAAATCTGCGAATTATCATCACAGGAGAAAAAAATGGCTACCCATCAATTTCAAACCGAGGTTAACCAGCTGTTAACCCTGATTATTCACTCCCTGTATTCGAACAAGGAAATCTTTTTACGGGAAATTGTATCAAACGCATCCGATGCGCTCGACAAGTTGAAGTATCTGACGCTGTCCGATGAAGCGTACAAGTCCGTTCAGTTCTCTCCACGGATTGATATTCTTTTTGACGAAAAAAACAATACCATTACCGTACGTGACACCGGTATCGGTATGGATGAACAGGATATCATAACCAACCTGGGAACTATTGCCCGCTCGGGAACAAAAGCATTCCTGGATCAGCTGGCAAACGACGCAAAGAAGGATTCAAATCTCATTGGGCAGTTCGGGGTGGGATTTTATTCCGCGTTCATGGTCGCCTCGAAAATTGAAGTACTGTCAAAAAAGGCCGGGACCGACACCGTGTGGAAATGGGTGTCGGATGGCGATGGCTCATACGAACTTGATTCTGTGGACGCAACCGCATTCCCGCTCATTGACGGCGTGGAAGAGGCAAGCCACGGAACCTGCGTGGTTATGCACCTCAATGATGACGACAAGGAATACGCGACCCGCTGGAAGATCGAAGATATCGTAAAACGCTATTCGGATCATATTGCCTTTCCCATCTACCTGCATTATGACAAGAAGGACTATGACGACAAGGGTGAAGTGAAAAGCGAGGAAGCGGTTTCCGAGCAGATTAACGACGCCAGTGCCATGTGGCAGAAATCCAAAAACGATCTCAAGGAAGAAGATTACGTTTCCTTTTACAAGACTCTTTCCCACGATTCGGATGATCCCCTGTTATACGTGCACACCAAGGCAGAAGGAACACAGGAATACACCACGCTTTTTTATGTTCCCTCAAAAGCCCCATTCGATATGTTCCATGCTGATTATAAAAGCGGTGTAAAACTTTTTGTAAAACGGGTATTTATCACCGACGACGAGAAGGAGCTTTTGCCGGTCTATCTCCGCTTTGTACGGGGAATTATTGACAGTGAAGATCTACCGCTTAATGTGAGCCGGGAGATCCTTCAGAAAAACCGGATACTTGCGAGCATCCAGTCTGCTTCGGTAAAAAAACTTCTTGGCGAGTTCCGAAAGCTCTCTGAAAATGATCCTGAAAAATATGAACGTTTCATTAATGAGTTTAACCGGCCGCTCAAGGAAGGCTTGTACAGTGATTACGGGCACCGTGAAGAACTCGCAGAACTCGTCCGCTTCAAGACAACGTATGAACCGGAAGCGGAGGGCAAAGAAAAGCAGGTGTCCTCCTGGACAAGTTTCGCTGACTACGTGAACCGTATGAAGAGTGACCAGAAAGCCATCTACTATATAACCGGCGGCGACGAAAAAACTCTCCGACAATCTCCTCATCTTGAAGCGTATCGCGCCAAAGGATTGGAAGTGCTCATCATGAGCGACGAAATTGACGACATCGTGATCCCCTCGCTCGGCAAGTACAAGGAATGGGACCTTAAGGCGGTAAACCGTGCCGGCTCCGATGAAGAGCTCGCCAGCGAAGAAGAAAAGAAAGCTGCGGAGGAAAAGGAAAAAGACAGCAAGCCCGTTGTTGAAAAAATCAAGAAAGCCCTTGGAGAGCGGGTAAAGGACGTGCGCGTTTCCCGACGCCTCGCTGATTCACCGTCCTGTATCGTAGTAGATGAAAATGATCCAAGTCTTCAAATGGAACGGATGATGAAAGCTATGGGACAGGCCGGTCTTGCTGAGGTAAAGCCGATTCTGGAAATTAATCCAGATCATGCGCTGGTGAACAAGTTGCGCGATACCGATGAAGAAAGCTATATTGCCGATGTTTCATCGGTGCTTCTTGATCAGGCCCTTCTTGTGGAGGGTTCGGACATCAAGGACCCGGCGGACTTTGTAAAAAAGCTGAACAGGCTGCTGAGCAAATAAAGAAACCTGCTACCAAAATTGTTGAAACCGAAAACCGTTACTAAGGGGCTGTCTATTAAGTAGGCAGCCCCTTTTTTCTATTCTTCGGAAGAAAGTTTCGATTTTCGTTTTGACGAGGAAACGCCGAGGCAGGCCGCAACCACGAGGGTGGTAAGCACCCCGGCCGCTATTGCTTCCGGAATTCCATTGGCAACAAATATCGCACCGAGTACCGCCCAGAGGGTAACATCTTCGGCGCCGCCGGTAAGAACTCCCGAGCCGTTTGTGAGTACGAGCATACCGAGTACCAAAGAGGTGTGAATGAGTGTACCAGTAACCGAGGCGATAACGACCGCGGGTATTTTTCTCCAGCGGGAAACAAGATAGTAAATACCCCAGGTGAACAGAGGAAAGAGGATACGGGGCAATACGGAGACGAGGGGGTTGCGGAAAAGGGTGTCAAATCCGGCCGGAGTCTGGTTTGCCTGAAAAAGACTGAAAAAACCGAAGATTGCGCCGATTCCGGCTCCCACGACGGAACCTTCGAGTATTGCTCCGATAATTGCCGGAATGTGCATGATGGTTATTGAAACCCCGGAAACCCAGGGAATGAGACCGAGGCGGGTTATCCCGAGAAAGATGGTGAGCGATCCAAGCGCGGCGGTTATGACCAGTTTTCGAATCACGGCGGTCTTTTTATTATCCATGAGACGCTCCTTACAGAAAGATTAAAAGTATGATGACACTTTGACCTTGGAGTGTCAATATAAAACAGTTTATTACTGGATCGCTATTGTTCAGGGCGTTTGATTTTGAGTATACTTGTGGTGTAAAGGAGCTTTGCACATGGTTAAAGTAGCAACAATAGCCGGTTCTGATGCATCCGGCGGCGCCGGGCTGGAAGCGGATCTCAAGACATTCGAAGAGTATGGCGTGTACGGCATGGCCGCCGTTACTCTCATAGCGACCATGGATCCCGACAACGAATGGGCCCACGGTGTATATCCACTTGACGAAGCGGTGCTCAGCGCACAGCTTCATACCATTTTTCACGGGATAGGCATCGATGCCGCGAAAACCGGGATGCTCGGTTCTGAACAAGCTGTTTTGCTTGCAGAAACCTTTATCCGCGAAGCAAAACTTGAGCGCTATGTGCTTGACCCGGTTATGGTCTGCAAGGGCGCGAGCGAAGCTCTGCACCCTGAGTTGAACCGGCTCGTGGAAGAAAAACTTTTGCCACTTGCCCTCGTTGTTACCCCGAACCTCTTTGAAGCGGGGCAGCTTGCCGGTGTAGAAACACCGATGACTCTGGAAGACATGAAAAAAGCCGCTAAAATAATCCACAAAAAAGGAGCCCGGAATGTATTTATTAAAGGCGGCTCCCGCCTGAGCGGATACACAACCGCAGTGGACATTTTTTATGACGGGAAGAATTTCAACCAGGTTGAAAGCGTTCTTATTGATACCAGATGGGTTCATGGTGCCGGATGCACCCTTTCCGCTGCGGTGACTGCCGCACTTGCCCTGGGCCTTGACCCCTATGAAGCAGTGAGCCGCGCGAAAAAATTCGTTACCTATAATCTTCGCGGCAGTTTCCCGCTTAACCGGTGGGTTGGCCCCGGCAATCCTTCCGGATGGCGGAAAGGCTTTAATTGATGACTGTGGTTTCTGCCGGAAGTCGCTGATGTCTGTCAGTATTGAAGGCCTGTCGTATACCTATCCCGGCTCGTCGTCTCCGGCACTCAGGACCATAACCTGTTCGGTTGCCTCAGGTGAGTATCTTGCGGTACTTGGCGCCAACGGGTCGGGGAAGAGTACCCTGGCCCGTTGTATAACCGGATTGCTTGTCCCCGACACCGGGGCTGTCAGTATCGACGAACCGGCGGAGGTTTCGACTGCGCTTGTGTTCCAGTCCCCCGGAGATCAGATTGTTGCGGAAACGGTTGAGCTTGATACTGCATTCGGTCTGGAAAATCTTGCTGTTCCCCGCGAAACCATGCAGGAGCGAGTACCCCGTACACTTGCAACCTTTCACCTTGCACGCCAAGCCGGGG
>CAZVEL010000281.1:0-5706 GCA_964626305.1 uncultured Treponema sp.
GCGCTTCTAGTTCTCTTTTTTTTGCTGATGCCACTCTTGTCAAAACAATACCGGGAGCTGTTTTCCCGGTACTCAGTAAAAGCATTCTTTTCCGCGCTCCGGATGCATCTTCGCACGTGGCTTGGGAAACAAGAGCCAATCGGAGAAGACGGCCTCCGGCTGGATCCGGACAATATGCACAACGTTCACAACCAGCTGCAGGGTCTGGGACCAACGCAGGCAAACAGAGTCAGACGCAGGGAATTCGGACGGGTAAGCCGCGCGTTTATCCGTCTGATCCGCTGGGGGAAACGCCATGATATCGTGTTCACTGCTACTAGTGCCCCCGGTACCTATGCACAGACCCTCTCGGAGCATTTTCCTGAACATGAAAAACGGTTAACAGAAATTGCCGACTGTTTTGAACAGGCTATCTACTCTCCCTGGCCGCTGGGGAAGGAACGGCTGAATGAGTACGAAAACGCCATAAAGAAGATTATACGGGAACGGTGAATCCACGACCAGAGCGCCGCAGGAACGGGTACCGTTCCTGCCGGCTTTATAACCCGTCTCAGGTTCGGGGAATGGACGGAACCGGATTCTCGGGAAGAGTGAATCCGGCAGGAAGATCGGTCGGTGTTACTTTTTTCCAGAACTGGTTCCGGCCAAAAGGACCAATCTTTCCGCGGACTACCAGCTCGCCGGTATCGGCATCATATCTTATTTCACAGCCGTATACCTTTCCCTTGGCAGGGTCACAGATTTTTCCTTTTGCCCAGGTATCTCCCTTTGGTTTCATATCCCAGATCATGTCCAGCCCGGAGTAGTACGGTTTGTCCGGCATCTCCTCGGCCCGGGCCCTGGGGTTGTCCCAGGTATCCTTGGGGCGTTCATTGTCGTCGAAGGTCATCACGATTCGGCCGTAGAGCTTTTCCTGGTATTGATAGACAAGAATCACCGATTTTGCTTTGCCCGTTTCGTCGTCAATAGTCTTCCACATTCCGAACACATCATCCAGACTCTGGGCAAAAAGCGGCATGGTGAGAACGCTCATCACAAGAACCAAAACTGTCATTGTAGCTATCTTCATAGAATACTCCTGTTCTGTTTTCCTGAATTGTACCCTGCCGCCTCAGGATTATCAACGAAAAAATCCGGAATCAGGATGAGGCACAACGCGCCACGACGGGCGTCGTGCAACGGCGGGAGCCCCCCGCCAGAAGGAAAATCGCGAGGCGGGGGAATACGCACCGTCTTGTCGGCTTTTCTTTTGTAACTTCGTCACTTTCATTTTCTGATCACAGGTGTATATTTTGTACATGATCAGGCCGGTAGTACCGGCAAAACTACGCAGATAATGGAGGGTGCCATATGAGCATTAAACTTACTACCGAGGATTTCAAAGCCAAGGTATTTAACTACGAAGAGAACAAGGAATGGAAGTATGAGGGAGATATCCCCTGTGTAATTGACTTCTATGCAGACTGGTGCGGTCCCTGCAAGATGGTCGGTCCCATTCTTGATGAATTGGGCAAAGAATACGAAGGGAAGCTTCATGTGTACAAGGTAGATACCGAAGCAGAACCGGAACTTGCCGGCGCATTCGGCATCCAGAGTATTCCCAGCATCCTGTTTGTCCCCATGGATAAAGATCCGCAGATGGCGATGGGAGCCTTGCCCAAGGCACAACTCAAAAGCGTATTCAAAGACGTACTTGGCGTTGAATAATTCCGGGTATACCTACGTCCCCTCTGCAAGTATCCGGTCATAGGTTTCCTCGTCCAGCGGATAGCGCTCAATGATGAGGATTCCGGCGACGAAGATGGCGACCGGGATCGGGCCGATGAGGAAGCGTATGGCCAGAAGGGTGGCCGGAGACTGAACCGCGCCCGGCGTAAAGCCGGAAATGCCAAGGATTACCCCGACGAGGGCGGGTGCCAGGGCTACGCCTATTTTTGATACGAAGGTCCACATACCGTAGTAGGCCCCTTCTTTCCGTTTGGCCGTGCGCACCGCGTCAACTTCGATAACATCCGGGAGCATTGAAAAGGGCGGAACATAGGCGAAGCCTATCCCGACTCCGGCGAACACCATTACGGTAAGGGTGTAGTGCATTCCCAGAATATGGCCAAACAGGAAAATCGCCATGCAGCCGAGCGAAATAATGCCGAGCGCAATCTGATACAATCGTTTCTTCCCGGTTGCTTTCGCGACAAGCACCGAAAGGGGGATGCACAGCATGGCCGTAACCAGAAGGCAGATCATGGCGATAGTCGTCATTCCCTCATTGTGGTAGAGGTACTTGAAATAGTACACGAGTATGGCTTGCACAAAGGTAATGCCGGTCAGGTTGCAGGCATATACAATGAGCAGCCGTACGTACGTCCCGTTTTTAAAAACCCGGACGAAGGTTTCAATAAAGCGTTCGGTAAGCGGCGCAACAAAGGAGCGGTCTTTTTCACGCACCGAGAAAAAGGTCGTGAGTATGGAAAGTGCCATCACCAGACCGAATACAAAGCCGACATACGAAAAGCCCAGGCGGGTATCCTCTCCGGCAAGACCCACGATGGGAAGCACGACGGCGGCTCCCAAAATGGTGCCGATCACGGCAAAGCTGAAACGAAATCCGTTAAGCGAATTCCGCTCAGTATAATCCTGGGTGAGTTCCGGGGTCAGGGCTCCGTAGGGAATGTTGACAACCGTATAGGCCGTGTTGAGGAGGCAGAGGACGAGCACTATCCACAGAACGCCGCCTGCCCCGGTTGCAAAACGGGGCGCGGAAAAGAACCACCACATGAGTAAAAACAGGGGGATTGATCCAAACAGAAAGTACGGGCGACGGCGACCGAATCGGGTCCGTGTCCTGTCGGATACAAAACCCATGAGTGGGTCCGTTACGGCATCCCATACTTTTCCGATGAGAATGGCGAATCCCGCGGCCGCGGCCGGGATGCCCACCACATCGGTCAGGTAAAACAGGGACCAGAAGCCCATCGCCGTGAAAAAGAGATTCCCGCCCAGGTCTCCCGCGCCGAATCCCATTTTAACCCCGAGAGAAAGCTTACCGTTTTTTTCAGTCATTGCCGTAACTCCTCTTTTCCCGCTGCTGCGGCGCATTCAAGAAATACCTGTTTCATTTCCGCGGTCACTGCTTCAACTGCCTGTTTCCTGTTTCCCCGGTACTCACGCATCCGTTCGCGTATGTCTATCGGGCGGCCGGAAACGACTATCGCCTTTTTTCTCAAGGTGTTTGTACGATGCGATATATTACCGCCAGCGAACCTGTTTAACAAGTCGTTCAGATTGTTCACCGTTTCGGCAATACGGTCAAAAGAAGGGGCTTCCCCGTGAGTATCCCGGAGATAGCCGCTGTCAAGATAGTAGGAGATATCAACGAACTCCATGTGCCGCATCGCGAACCAGGCTTCCCCCGCGCGCCGGTCCGCGTATGCGCGATCAAGTGCGCTGATCTTCCGGACCGGATCCAGTGAGTAGATCCGGTCCCAGCATTCCTGCCGGAGCCGGTATACGCGCTGAATTTCGTCCACCTTTGGCTGCGCGGTTATACCGAGTGCGTGTTCGCCTTCAGCCAGGGCGATTTGCCGTAACGCTTCCCACCGCGCGTCGCGGCTCTTTTCGTGGCCGTCGGCTTTTACGTACTTTCCATACGTCCGTTCATAGAACGCCTCGGCCATGGTCAGTATCCGCTTGTCCAGGGCTTCAAGGCGATCGGGGACGGGGACGGGTGATTGATCGGGGATATCGGGATCGCATATCTCTTCCAGGGTCCGGATCATCTTCAGTATTTTTTTCTCATCCTGCGGGTTAAAGAGGTGATGTACCGAAAGAGGCAGTATGCATACTCGTTCATTACGCCCTTCTTTTTCGAGTTCCTCTGCGCACCAGAACCCCATTTGCGCGCATCCCGCTTCGAGCCGGGGAACCGTTTCACTCCGGTAGGAAACCTGTCCCTCGGGAGCGAGTGCTATCGGATACGGTCCGTTCCGTATAATGGCGCGTATGGCTTTTATGCCGGCGCTGTCCGCCTTTACATGATACACGGGAACAGCCCCAATCCGGGGCAGGAGCCAGCGCAGGAGCGGTCCGCCCCAGAGGGCGACTTCATACCCGTGTATGAACCGCGCATGCGGATGTCCGGCAAGCGGCAGCCTGTCGCGCCGGGCCCTTTTTTTTAACAGCACATCAAAAAGATACGAAAACACCTGTGGCTCGTCACCGTAGGGATGGCGGAAAGCCAGAATCAGCCGGGTTTTTCCGTCCTGAAAATCACGCCAGAGGGACACCAGTGAATTCACCGTTTGCTGCTCAGCGTCGCGTAGCTCAATGGAAGAAAAATGAAGAGCACCTCTGAGATAGAACGGGGTTATTTTTCTGAGTATACCGAGGAGAAAAGGTGAGGGATTCGAGGTTTTGAGCGGGTAGCGGTACCGGGCTTTGGTAATCGGCCGGTAGGGTAGTTTTTTGTTTTTCATTTATAGCAGTATCCGGCTGTTTCGGGCAATTGTCAAACAGCTGGGAATTCAGGATGAGGCACAACGCGCAACGGGGAGCGGAGCAAGGTTTCTGTTCCTACTTTTTACCGTAGATATCCTGATGGTCGCCGATATTCACAAGAAGTATTTCTTTTCCTGAAATAAGGAACTCCAGTGATATCCGGTATGACATATTTATAGAAACTGAATATCCTTCGAAAGACCTTGTTTTGAATTGATGCAGCCTGAGAGAGGGATGAAACGGATTAATTTCAAGAAGTTGTAGTGTCTTTCCATATTGACCCGTGAGTTCAGGATGCTTTCTCAAAAACTTCCGAACTTTTTTTTCGTAGGAATAGGGAAACAGGAGTTTATACATTGCCGGTTCTTTTCAGATGCTCTTCAATAGAGCCGGAGTAATAGTTTCCTTGTTCGATCTCCTTTCTTGATTCCTGAATAGCGTAATCCAGTTCCATTTCTCTCAGCTCGTTATACTTTTCAACGGGAAGCAGTATGTATTTATCAACGCCCCGAACAGTAATGATGACTCCATCACTATCAGTTACCATTGCATCGATAGTGGAAATCCCCTTGACTTTCAGTTCGTTGGCGGTAATCTTTCCAACCATATAAGATCCTCCTACACCAAATGGTACTATTTATAGTACTGTAAAGCAAGTGCTTTACAGTACTATCCCGTCATTCAATCTGTTCCATAAACCGGTATCTTTTTAACAGACGGCCGAAAACGAGACAGATGCCTGCGCCCGCCAATCCCAGCAGGAATATCATCATGCCCGCTCCGGATCCTTTTGCCGAGCCAAAGAGGGAGGACAACAACCGGTTCCCCTGATTGGCGGCCACGAGTGGTTCAAAGACCGCGTCAATCAGAAAGCCGCCGAGGAAGAAGCCGACCGGTATGGTAAAAAACTGGAGAGAGTTCCGGCACGCGTACACACGGCCCTGCATGGTAACGGGTATGGTTGTCCGCAGGATCACATCGAGATTCGCCCCCATGACCGGAACAACAAACCAGCCGAGAATCTGCCCCGCGCACCAGAGTACCGGTTCGTTGGTCAGGGCCAGCAGAAAGTTCTCGATAGTAAGGGAGAACAGCATGGTGCCCACAATAACCCGGATACGGTTTTTGGGTTTTGGAAGGACGGTAACGACGAGGCTTCCCAGCAGCGTCGCGATTCCCGCGAAGGAGGTAACCAGTCCCAGAATTTTCTGA
>CAZVEL010000282.1:0-10456 GCA_964626305.1 uncultured Treponema sp.
GGGCGGCCCGCCGGGGTTGGCGTTCGGGTGCGCGGAACCGGAAAGGGGGTATCCGTGTTCGCAGCCCGTTCCGCTCGTTCCCGTCAATCCAGCCGCCCCGGAAATTCCATCAGCTGAACCGCCTTCCATCCCGTCCGGACATACCCGGTAGCGGTCCCCATCGCCGTTTCCGGCCACAAAAGCGAGAACGGGGGGAAGCGCCGCGCGGTAGCGCTCATCCCCATGGGCATTTTCCAGATACCGGACAACATCCCACATCCCGTCACCGGCAAAAATAAGTGCGTCGGAAGCGGGACCATATTTCAATACAATCCTCTGGAACAACGGGTAATGCCCATGCGTGTCTGAAAGAACAAGGATGCTGGCGAACGCTTTCCGGGCGAGAGCGTCAACAGACGCGACGTCGCCTACTATGCCGGATTCGAGCTGTGTTAGCGGGTTCATGGTCAATTTTCCTCCGGAAGATGCAGTTTCAGATGATTCCGCGATCGAATTCCGGAGTCGGGATCAACATAGGGTCTAATATCCCAGCCGGGAGGAATGCCCTCCCTGCCGGCATCACTGAAAACCATATCCAGCCGAGAAAGCAGCTGTTGAGACCGGGTAAGATTCCAGTCTCGTTCATCAGCATACCGGACGAGCGCCACTATCAGTAGCGAAAGATCCTCGTCCGTAACAGGAATCCCCCTGGTTTCGCTTTCCGGCGTAAGGAGTTCAGCGTCAAGATCAATATCCAGAACCAGTTCACTGAAGTATTCGAGGAGAACAGGATCGGCGAGGGAGAAAAGCGTGAGGATACGCAAATCCTTCCGGTTATCGGCGAGCCGGGAAAGTGGCCGGATTATTCCATAATCGGCGCCTATGGTCAGGACAATTGCGCCATGCGCTGGATCATCAAGTTCGGTAACCGAAGTAAACAGACGGACAAGGTCGTCGGCGCCGGACGGAGCGTATTTGTCCAGGAGCGGCTCCAACAACGAAGATCGGGAAAATTCCGGGCTGGTATATACGTACACTACCGGGCCGGTACGAACCGGTTCGGGTTGTTCTTCCGCCGCAGAAACATCGGGAGCAGGGTCTTTCCATATCCCGCAGGATGCAAACAAAAGGACGCATAGAAGAAAAATAACACGATATTTCATACAGAGAATGATAGTATACCTTATCCTGCGTATTGAAAAGGCCGCCCGCCTTTGATACATTGTGACAATGGAAATAGCAATGAACGTGCTCCGCATTGTCGGAAGTCTCGGGCTTCTTTTATATGGCATGAAGCTCATGAGCGACGGTATTCAAAAAAGTGCGGGAGAAAGTCTTCACCGCATTTTGAATTTTATGACCGGCAACCGCTTTATGGCCGTATTTACCGGAGTCGCGGTTACCACCCTGGTCCAGTCTTCGAGTGCTACCACGGTCATGACTGTTTCGTTTGTCAATGCCGGGCTTTTATCGCTCACTCAGGCAATCGGGGTTATCTTCGGCGCAAATATCGGAACCACGATCACCGCGTGGATCGTTGCCCTGATCGGGTTCAAGTTCAAACTTGCTGCGTTTTCCATTCCAGCCTTCGGGATCGGCTATTTCCTTACCTTTTTTAAACGGTTTAACAAAGAAGGCCTCGGTGAAGCCATCATGGGGTTCGGACTCCTCTTCATGGGTCTCGATATTCTGTCCCATTCGATGCCCAATATCTCGGCAGAACAACTGCATTTTGTACAATACTTTACCAATCGGGGCTTTCTCGGGCTTTCAGTCGGAGTTGCCGTTGGTATGGCCCTCACAATACTGCTGCATTCTTCCAGTGCCGCAACCGCGGTCATTCTTACCCTGACCCATAACGGTCTGTTGACCTGGGAATTCGCCGCAGCTATGATTCTCGGAAGCAATATCGGAACAACCATTGATGCAGTGCTTGTAGCCATTGGAGCAAAACTCAATGCCAGGCGTGCCGCGGCGGTTCATGTACTCTTCAATGTTAGCGGAACCGTTCTCGCGATGATATTCTTCCGGCCGTTTTTGTCCCTGGTTGAAGCCCTCTTTCCGGGCGGCCTTACCCCGCAAAACATAACCACGCACCTTGCCATGCTCCACACCGTATTCAATGTAACGAACACCATTATCTTCCTGCCCTTTGTACGCCAGTTCGCGCAGTTTGTTGAACGCTTGATCCAGCCCGGTGAACACGAGCCGCCGGAAACCTACCAGCTGGTGTTCCCTACCTCCAGTATTAAGGAAAATGCGGAATCCTACGTATTTCGGGCTGAACGTGAAATACTCGGCATGTCGGACATGGTTCGGAACATGTTTACATCACTCATGACACTACTTCAAACCGATGACCGTGACGCGTACAGCAAGATTGTTGATAAACTGGGAGGACAGGAACAATACGCCGACCAGATGCAGGAAGAGCTTTCCGCGTATCTCGTGCATACATCCGAGCTACCGCTTTCCGAACGTACCCGGGAAAATGTACGCCACATGCTTCAGATTGTAGATGACCTTGAGAGCATGACCGACGAAATTTTTGTAACCGCCATGCTGTTACAACGAAGCCGGAAGAAAAAACTTGAATTCAGTGCCGACGACGTGGACAGACTCAAACCCTACATAGAACTGGCCGAAAAATTCCTGCAATTTGTACACAAAAACCTCAACAAACCACTTTCGAAGGAACAGCTTTCCCAGGCCAGCGAGATGGAGGATGAAATAGACCGCTTCCGGAAGAATCTGAAAAAATTCGCCCGAAAACGGCTTGAAAAAGGCGCCAACGTCAAGGCTGAGCTTTTATACATCGACATCGTACGAACCATCGAGAAAATCGGAGATCATGCGTTCAGCATTTCAGAGATGCTTGCGCAAACCCGCTAAGATTCATTTCCTATGGTTGTTATGGCACCATGCCCGGGCAGAACCAGCGTTTCGCCCGGCAGGGTCCGCAACCGGGCAAGACTCTTTTCAAGATCCTCCCAGTTCCCGCCCGGCGCATCGGTCCGTCCAAACCCATTTTTGAACAACGTATCTCCCGAAACAAGTACCCCCGTTTCAGCATGATACAGACTGATGGACCCCGGGCTGTGTCCGGGAGTATGCAAAACAGTCCAGGAAGAGTCCGCAATCCGGTCGCCTTCAGCAAGGAGCGTAGTTGCCGGCGGCATCTCTTCCAGATAGGGTTCAACAAGGCTGAACGCACCCAATGCATGAAAAAAAGTACGGTGCCGTTCAGAAGCCCCCGGCCCCAGATATGCGGCATCAAGTGAATGAATGACTATTTCGGCGGACGGGAACCGGCGGGAGAGTTCAGGAACGGCAAGCAGATGGTCCAGGTGACCATGAGTGCACACAATTACGGCGAGTTGTGCGTTTTGCTCATCCAGATATGCTATAATTTTGTCTACATCTCCGCCCGGATCTACAATCATTACGCGTCCGGAATCAAGAGGTATACCCCAAGTGTTTACAGATATGGGACCGGTAACGGCATGGAACATGTTCATGAACACCAGTATACCTGCAAAGGAGTCATTATGGTAAGCTGGATTCTCATACTTTCCACGATAGCTATTGTATTTTATGTACTTGTTCCTGTCTTCTATATGAAACTGGCACAAAAACGCACAGACGTAATCCTTGATCGGCTACGCACCTCATCCTGTTTTTCAGCGACCGTTACCGGTGTTTCAAAGTCCACAATTTCCATACAACCCGACCGGACGGAGAAGGATACGGACGAGGAAGAAATCATCACCCTGCACACAACGAAGACCACTTTTTTCGCACTGAATCTGGATGATCACCTCGAACGTCTCCGGTGGAGCGATCTTCTTGCCTGTAAAACAGGGGGTACCGTCATGATCTATCTTCCTGATACGGGAAACAACCGAACCCTTTGCGTATTTCATGAAGAACGCAACCCAAAAGCGTACGAAGCACGCATCGCCCGGGCGATTCCGGTGACAGCCAACCCCGTGAAGCCGTTCAGTATCGCCGCCGGGGTCCTTCTGGAATTCATCATTTTTTTGAATGCCCTGCATTCCCCCGATATGACTCTCGTTGCCCTTCTGGCACTCATTGCCATATTCGGCAAAGCGCTTCCCTACTGCCCGCCGGGACTTCTGCTCACCTGGCTTGGCCACCGCATTGGCAGGAACACCGGAAAAAAAGACAAAAAAAGCCGACAGCGGGGTACTGTCGGCATATTGATCTATACGGCGGGAATATTACTGAATATCGCCACCCTGCTTTTCGTGATCAGCAGCACCGGCCTCGGAGGACTCAGCTTCTGAGACCATTTCAGCCGTTGATCCCGATCCAGTCGTCGCACCCGATCCCGTGTCATCTTCTTTCTTGCGGGAATAGCTTACCACGAGACGCCGGCCACGATACTCCTGTTCATTCAGCGCGGCAATGATGCGTTCAGCATCCTCCGTGATTACCTGAACAAATGAATAATTATCGAGCACCCGGATATCACCGATATGATCACGATCAATTTCCACATTCTGCATGATAAGACCGATAATATCGCGCGGGAAAACACGGCGGTTCCGGCCAATGCTCATAAAGAGAGTCGTTGATACATCGTCCGCGAGAACAGGACGGGACTCTCCACGGGACTGACCGGTTGTACCTGAGACCGCATTTTTCCGGCTTTTCCGCTCCTCGGATCGCTCATTTCTGCGTGCGGAACGGGCATCTCCGCGGGAGGGACGATCATTCCGTGCAAAACGGCCACGTTTGCCGGCAAACGAGGAAACGAGAGAACCATTTTCCATTTCCTTGAGCAAATACGCCGCGAAATAGGACCGCAAAGTAAGCGGAACATTTTTCCGGAAAAGGCGGCGGTACTGATTAAGTTCGAACGGATCTTCTTCCGTTCTGATTCTGTTTACGACTTCCTTGAACCAGACGCCCATGTCGGCGCCGGATTTGTCGTTTTTTTCTTTTCTAGCCACAATACTGTTCTCCTAAACATGATAGTGAGACACTTTCCTGCTGCTCAAGGGCAGAAGTTTTCGGAAAGGTCAAGGACCGAAATATGGCCCTTTTCAATAAACCCAGCCCGGTGCAGGGCAGGAAAAAACGCGGATGGAACCGGTGAAACAGCAAACACAAGCCAGCGATACCCCTTGCCGGCCCAGTTTGCAATAGTGCGCGAAAGCAGCTCCTTTCCAATTCCCATTCCACGAAATGACGGAAGTACATACAGCGCAGAAATCTGGGCACAAAGACTACCGGATTCGGGCAGCGGTGCTGATACCGCGAACGCAACCGGCTCGTCTTCCAGACCTTCAACAAGAATTGCTGTATGACCCTCGGGACTACTACTGGTAACAAGGCGCAGATATAACGCTTCCAGTGCATCACCGAGACCCGGCGGCAAATCGGAAAAGACCTCCTGCCGTGCGGATTCGAGAAAGTCGTCATACAAACCGGATGTACCCGGTTCAGTAACCCGGAACGTAAAATCCTGGCTGACTATCTCGTCAGTTTCCTCGGGTTCCATCCCGATCCGTTCGAGCCCCCAGAAATCACGAAGACCATTGTACCAGTCAAGAACGATTGCCCGCATTTCACGCTGCTTGAACCGGTACCACATCCGCTCAATTTCAGAGTGCTCTCTGAGAATGTTTTTGAAGTTCCTGAAGACGCCATGACCGGATGAAAGAGCAATTCGCAAATCCTCCCGGACAACCGGGTTTCTCAGCTGGGCCACAAACCGGTCCATCATCCTGAAACCGCTGATCGAATCCCAAACCGGAATTACATAATAGCGGTCATCCCCATCCTCGAATACCGAATCTCCCGAACGCCCCTCTTCAACCGAATCGGGAACACACCGGCTCTCCACAGAATCGAACAAAAAATGCCCGGTTTGATCTTCCATGGAAAAAATAATCTCATCGATGATTTCCGGCGTCAGCTCGAACTCCATGTGATTGATTTTAACACAAATAACCCGTATTATAAAGGCCGACATGTAATCAATATTGGAGGTTCACATGAGTACTATTGCCTTTGTGGATGGCCGGGAAATTCTTGATTCCCGCGGAAATCCCACAGTTGAGGTTGATGTTTATCTGGAAGACGGCAGCAGAGGGCGCGCAGCGGTACCCTCAGGAGCGTCAACGGGCGAGCACGAAGCCCTTGAAATGCGCGACGGAGACAAAGCCCGCTATCTCGGCAAGGGTGTTCTCAAAGCTGTTGAGCATATCAACAACGAAATTGCGGAAGAACTCGACGGTGCCGACGCACTCGATCAGGCCGAAATTGACCATACTTTGCTTGCCCTTGACGGAACGGCGAACAAGAGCAAACTCGGAGCGAACGCAATCCTCGGCGTTTCCATGGCCGTTGCCCGCGCAGCAGCCGATTCCCTGGGAATCCCCCTGTACCGCTACCTTGGCGGAGCACACACCATGCAGCTCCCCGTACCGATGGCCAACATCATCAACGGCGGACAGCACTCCGACAACAAGGTAGACTTCCAGGAGTTCATGGTAATGCCGGTTGGCGCCCCCACCCTTCGTGAAGGCGTCCGCATGACCGCAGAAATTTTCCATGCCCTCAAGTCCCTGCTCAAAGATGCCGGTGAAAACACCGCCGTTGGAGACGAAGGTGGATTCGCACCCAACATTGGAAACGACGATGCGCTTGACTACATAATGAAAGCCATTGAAAAAGCGAACTACAAGCCCGGCGAAGATGTCATGATCGCGCTCGACTGCGCCGCATCAGAACTCTTCGACGAAGGCGGACGCAAAGGATACAAGTTCTGGAAGTCCAACCCCGACAAACTGTTCTCCGCAGACGAAATGGTTGAGATCTACAAGAAATGGGTGGCAAAATACCCCATCATTTCGATTGAAGATCCCCTGGACCAGAACGACTGGGAAGGCTATATCAAGCTGACCGCCGAACTCGGATCAAAAGTTCAGCTCGTTGGAGACGACTTCTTCGTAACCAACACCGAACGCCTCTCAAAAGGTATTCAGCAGAAAGCCTGTAACTCGATCCTCATCAAGCTCAACCAGATTGGATCAGTTACAGAAACAATCGACGCCGTACGCATGGCACAAAACGCCGGTTACACCGCCGTAATGTCCCACCGCTCCGGTGAAACTGAAGACACCTTCATCGCGGACCTTGCTGTCGCACTTGAAACCGGACAGATCAAGACCGGCTCCATGAGCCGCAGCGACCGTGTTGCCAAGTACAACCAGCTCATGCGCATCGAAGACGAACTCGGCGTTACCGCACGGTATCCCGGAAAGAACATCTTTGACAGCCTGAGCCGCTAAAAAAAAAAGACCCTGAAAAACCATTTCGTTTTTCAGGGTCCCTGTACGACAAGTACCGTCCGTTTAAGGCAAGTCCTTGCGGGCGGTAATTACCTTGGAGACAAGCCCATAGTCTTTAGCCTCGACCGCGCCCATCCAGAAATCCCGGTCAGTATCACGGGAAACCTTTTCAACATTGACCCCCGTTTCTTCCGCAATCAATTCATTGATACGAACCCGCATCCTTTCCAGTTCCTGCGCATGAATCTCAATCTCGGTGGCTACACCCTTGATACCCGAAAGCGGCTGATGAATGAGATACTTGCTGTTCGGAAGACCAAACCGTTTTTTCTTTTCAGCAGCGAGCAGGATGATTGAACCCGCACTCGCAACGAGCCCCATACCGATGGTATAAACCGGCGCGTTTATGAAACGAATCATGTCGAAAATGGCAAAACCGGCATGCGCATCGCCGCCGGGAGAATCAATAAACACCCTGATGGGCTCATCGGAATCCGCCTCAAGCACAAGCAGCTGGCGAACCACCCTTTCAGCAAGCGCCTTGTTGATTTCGCCGGAAAGAAGGATCTGCCGGGTTTTCAGAAATTTAAGACCCAGAACATCCATCCCTTCGCCCTGTTTCTCATCCTTTTCCTCATCATCATCACCCTCATCATCATTCCGGACCAGTTTTGTGTTCAAATCATCGATATATCGTGAATTCACGCAGGTACTCCTTGTATCTTTTTCACGCGTTTGAGACGCGCAGCAATAAATGTACTAAAAATAAGCCGTGTCGTACAGTGGCCGTTGCACATCGTACCATCAGGCATTGTTCCTCGCCGATCAGTTGACTCCCCGCCGCTACCGCTCAGTCCGGCAGGCTAACCCCGCCGATCAGTTGACTCCCCGCCGCTACCGCTCAGTCCGGCCACTCACGCGCAATTCATTCCAGTATCGATCCATGTCGGCAAGGTGCTCCTTGTCCAGGGGGAGCCCGGCTTCCTTCATGGACGATTCCACATAGGCAAATCGGTTGATAAATTTGGCATTCGTCCGGGTCAGTGCGACACCGGGATCCACATTGAGATGGCGGGCAATATTGACAAGAGAAAAAAGCACATCCCCAAGTTCTTCCTCTATTTTCTCATGTACGCCGCTATCAACCGCTTCCCGAAGCTCAACGAGTTCCTCGTCAACCTTTGGCCATACATCGTTGATATGATCCCAGTCAAATCCGCACTTTGACGCCCGTTTCTGAAGTTTTTTTGCCCGCTCCAGAGCCGGCAACCCTCGGGAAACCCCGTCCAACGCAGATGAACCCGAACGACCTTCCACCTTCTGTTTTATCTGTTCCCACTGATCGAGAACTTTCTCGGAAGTGTCTGTTTCTTTGCCCGAACCCGGACCCGGATACCCGGCCGTTTCACCGAACACATGTGGATGCCGCCGGATAAGCTTGTCACACACTGTTTCAAGCACATCGGTTACCGAAAACCGGTTATCCTGCTCATACATATAAGAGAGCATAACCGCATTCAAAAAGACATCACCAAGTTCCTCGCATACATGATCCGGATCACCCTCGGTTATGGCTTCAACCGCTTCATACGATTCTTCGATAAGCGTTTCGCGCAAGGTTTCGGGAGTCTGTTTACGATCCCAGGGACAACCGCCTGGAGCCCGAAGACGACGGATAGTATCATAAAGACGATTGAAAGCATTCATTCTCTCAACATCAAAGGATTGGCCCTGTTGCTCACTCATACGTTATGCTCCTTCATCAATCAGTTTTTTCTTAGACCATTCGGGAAGACATTTTCTCGGATCTTCCTCAAGGACACAGTTTAAAAGCGATTCAACAGGTTCCTGCATCTGTGCCAATATGATTCGCTCATCCTGCGAAAAGTCCGACAGTACATACGAAGCTATATCGGCATGTGGAGGCCGGCCTATCCCGAATCGAATCCGCCAAAAATCAGCAGTTCCAAGAGACGCTTTGAGTGACCGTAATCCATTGTGACCGCCAAGACCACCCGACCATTTGAGACTAACCGTACCTGGGGGTAATTCAAGCTCATCATGAACAATAATCACCTCCTCCGGTGTGAGACGAAAAAATCGCGCCGCTTCCTGAACACTCTCTCCGGAAAGGTTCATGAAGGTCTCAGGCTTCAGAAAATGAATAGTCCGGATATCACCGTCTACAGCGGTAACACGACGGGACGCATATTGACCGCGAAACTTCCGTTGCCAGGAGAGCTCATGAGAATATGAAAGATTCTGGGCAAAAAGCCAGGCAACATTATGCCGGTTTCCTGCATAGGAAGGACCGTGGTTTCCAAGAAAAACAACAAGGGAAATCATGGTTTATGATTGTACCTGAAACCGGAAAAATAGTGTATACTCGCCCCGAATCATGAAACCAAACACACGAACCCATCATATTGAAATACTCTTCGAAGACCAGTACCTGGTTGTCATACACAAACCGCACGGTATGCTCTCAACCCCATTCCCCGGCTCACGCGGAAAAAGTGCCCAGGACCTTCTCCGCGAACGCTACCGGGGTCGGGGCAAACGGACTATCTTTGCCGTACATCGCCTTGATCGGGATACCTCAGGAGTCATGATGTATGCCCTTTCTGAAAAAATCGGAAAGCAAATCATGGATGACTGGCAGGAACTTGTACAGGAACGTATTTATCGATGCCTCTGCCTTCGCGAACCCGGAGCCACACCACTTCCCGATACCGCGGAACTTAACGATACCATTGTTTACAATAAATTCGGTATCGGCTATATTCCGAAAAGTCCTGTTCGCGGCGGTAAAGAAAAAACATACCCGGCATCCTGCAAGATTCGTGTTCTCAGACGAAGTTCACATGCGGATCTGGTGGAAGTTGATTTGATCACTGGTCGAAAAAACCAGATCCGTATCCAGATGGCACACCTGGGGCACCCGATATCTGGTGATCCGAATTATGGAAACATACGAAACACCGGAGACCGGCTTGCACTTCATGCATGTGTTCTAGGGTTTATTCATCCAGTTACTGGAGAAAATTTAAGGGTTCATTCGGAACTGCTACCAAAAATGTTGAAATAAATTGGCTCAAAAAGCCGAAATTCTTAGCCATTCTGCCATGATTTACCCTATATACCTCTTTACGGGA